>CAJXRU010000008.1 GCA_913060565.1 uncultured Gammaproteobacteria bacterium
ACGAGATCATGCCTAGTCTCGTGGGCTCGGAGATGTGTATAAGAGACAGCTATCACTGATAGTAAACCGGTAGCCTGACGTTTTTTAGATTTCCCATCAAGACATAACAACTTTTTTGATGGGGCATTGAAAGGCAACGAGATTCAGATGTCAGCTCAATATGAGATAATATTCTCGAAATATCGATAACTATATTTTTGTTGAGCTTAAATTCTAAAATTTCTATATTAATATTGTTTGGCTCTCTACATTCAGCTTTTGGGGCTCGCATAACACTAGGAGATTTACAGCCCACAGCACCAATGTGATAGGCCCAACCTGCTTTATCGCTTTTTAGATCTAAACGCAGTGATTTATAGCCTTGCTGCCACGTCCAAAACATATTGGCATTGTCAAAAATGCTCTGCGCCTGCAGAGGGTTCTGATGATTTAATTCAAACGGTACAGCGATTGAGAATGCTAATTTTTCGCCATCAACTAATTCATCTTTATTTAGCGTTAATTGCCAATTTTTTTCGGTGTTATCACTACAATGCTGACCTAGTAATGCAACGTTTTTATGTTGCCATTTAGTATCTGGTAAGGTGATATCACGCCATTCTCCGTTCACTTGAACTTTTATCTGAGAAAGATAAAACCAAAATTGAGACAACTCCATCCCCTGCACTGTGGGTTGCCCACAGTTTATTTTATTATCTTGAAATTGAAGAGAGAAGAATACAGAGTCATTATCAACATTTTTATTACAACCAAACAAAGCCAGTCCGGCAGCACAAATAAAACCGCTATATGCAAAGTTTTTTATTATATTTTTCACAGCCTTAATTAGATCCATTTCAAATTTACAAACTTGATAAAATACCATATTAAAGTAAGGTAATGACAAATAAATTTACAAGGCTGTTACATATGACTTCTTTAGTGAAACTTCTGGTGATGTTTACCGCTCTATTTCTCATGTCTACAATTTCTTTTAGTAGCCATGCTCATGCAGAGAAAGACAAAGCAAGATACGTGTCTCCTGATGGTGTTGATGAGGGATTATGTGATAACCCCCTTCGCCCATGTAAAACGATGCTTTATGGCATATCTAGAGCGGCAAAAGGTGACAAATTACGTCTTGCAGCGGGTGACTATCATCTCGAGTCTTTAGAAGAGATATTGGCGCTTAAAGGTGCATTAGTGCCAGTTTTAGGTGGTTACAATCGATTTGATCACTATAGCAACCAAAGTCCTTCAACAAATATCTCACGGTTATTCGGTGTACCTAATGATATGACGACATTGGTTCGTCAAAAAGGTTTTACGGTGATGAGTGATGGCAAAGCAAAGTTTTCAAAGCAACGTATCAGCGAAGCGAATAAGCAGTATTTAGCAGCAAATCAGAGTCATTCTTCAGCCAAGTGTGTCGATGGCAGTGCAGCTGGTTTTTCTTGTAATAATATCGATCTTGTTGCTCACGTTGCTTTAGCTGACTTTGGTTTTAGACCCAGCGCAGGTAACGATATTTGGGGCCATGTTGATCTCAATACTAATAAAGAATATGCCATTATGGGAATCATTAATGGTGTTGCCGTATTTGACTTATCTAATCCAGAATCACCAAGAGAAGTAGGCGCTATTTCAGGTCAAAACTCTAGCTGGCGCGATGTAAAAGTTTATCAATACTTCGATAAACAGCAAGGTATCTGGCAAGCTTATGCATATGCCACTATCGATAGCAGCAGCGACTTCGTAACCATTATTGATTTGAATCAATTACCCAATAGCATTTCTTTAGTAACCAAGGACACCGCAGTTTCAACATCTCACAATGTTTATATTACTAACGTTGATTATACAACCAATACAGCGCTGAAGGGTGCCACACCATCTCTGCAACTTGTCGGCTCTAAAGGGGCAAAAATAAGTTCGGAATCATTTCTTAGTTATTCGTTAAGTGATCCGAAAAAATTAACTCCACTAGCCGTTGGGGCTAATGGTACAAATGGCTACACCCACGATGGCACATCGTTAAGAATTGACGATGATCGAAAATCAACTGACTGTATTTCACAAGATAAAACTTGTGAAGTGTTCATCGATTTTAATGAAAAAGAAGTAATGATCTGGGATGCAACAACTCCCGGTAGTGAAAAAAAACTCAGTGAATTTAGCTACAACGATGTCCCCTCTTCTTCTCAATATGTCCATTCAGGATGGTGGAGTGAAGACAAACGTTTTATTTTTGTTCACGATGAGTTCGATGAATATCGCGGTGGGTTAAACACCACCTTAAGAGTTTATGACATAACCTCATTAACCAACCCAACCCTAGCAGGCGTATGGAAAGGTGATACCAAAGCAATTGATCACAATGGATTTGTCCGCGGTAATCGCTACTACATGTCAAACTACCGCAGAGGCCTGACAATTTTAGATATTACCGACCCAGCAACACCACAAGAAGTTGGTTTTTTTGATACTTTTTCAGCCAGTGATTCAAATGGTTTTGATGGTGCATGGGGTGTATATCCGTTTTTACCATCGGGACTTATCTTAGTTAGTGACATTAATGGTGGCCTATTCATAATGCGAGACAACACGCGAAACGTGTCTCAAGGAACCCTGTCATTTACGCAAGATGCTATTCTTACAGCGCCTAATACGCCAGTTAATATCGAGATTACGCGACAAACAGGAAGCTCAGATAGTATAAGTGTCGGTTGGGAAATATTGCCAGGAAGTGCAATTCCAGAACAAGATTATACTGATAATTCAGGTATTATCACTTGGGAAGATGGCAATAGTGATAATAAAACCATCACGATTAACATCAATGACAATACTGATATTAATGAATCCAAAGAACAGTTTTTCGTGCGTTTATTTAACCCACAAAATGGCGCAACGTTGTCATCTCCTCATTATATGACAGTTAATATTGATGGTAAGAAAATTCCAGGTGCTATTGGTTTTGAGAAAAATGCAATTGCACTCAACGAGCAAAGCGGCGAAACAACCATTGAGGTATTTCGTAATGGCGGTTCAGATGGCGAATTAAGCGTTACTTACACCACGTCTCCTACCTCAGCGACTAGCGATGAAGATTTTCAATCGTTAGATGGCACATTAACATGGCAAGATGGTGATAACTCACCTAAAGCACTCTCCTTAAATATTCTTAATGACGATAATAGCGAGAGTGACGAAAGTTTTAATCTAACGCTACTTGCAATTGGCGACACTCAATTAGCTGAGAATTCTGTACTTGCAATTACCATTAGAGATGAAGATTCCAATACAGCCCCTGAAATCACAATTAAAGAGAACTTTGAAGTCAACACAAGCCAAACAGCACAATTAACGAGTTCAGCAACAGATGTTGAAAGTGACGAGTTAACCTATCTGTGGACTCAAACCAGCGGTCCTAATGTTTCTATAAACAACAACACGTTAATGAACGCTAGTTTTGTTGCACCGCCACAAGCTGCGACGTTAGAATTTAAGGTTTCTGTGTCTGATATACGAGGGGCAGTAAGTGAAAAAACGGTAACGGTATCAGTGAAAGCGACCATTCAGCCAGAGCCACCTAAGTCATCTTCAGGGGGGCATATCGGAATTTTACTACTGATATTCTTATCTGTTGTAGGATATAGAAAAACAGTAAACCGTTAACCAAAAAAATGCCGCTAATTCAAATTTAGCGGCATTTTTACAACAATACATCCATTAAATAGATTGTGACTTCAATAAATCAAACGCGGCAATTTCAGGGATCTCTTTCTGCATTTTAGTTTCAAGTGCATCCAATTTTTTCATTTGTCCACACATCGCTTCAGCGCTCTTTTCTAACGCTTCACCACGTGCTTCCATCGATTCACCAAAAGCTTCCATTTTTTGTTCGAAATCTGCCATGCCACCCTCTCCATTTAGCATCATTTTCCCAATGAGTACCATCATATGGCCAGCGGATTCCTTCATCAATGTTTCAACTTCAGCCTCAATCTCTTTACTTAAGTCTTCACCGCCATTAGCGATTTCATCTTTAGGCAAATAATACTCGCCAGCTTCTTCATCCATTAGCGGTGTAATACGATCTTCAAATTTAGCAACAATGGTTTGCACTTTATCTTGCAGTTGAGTCTCATCACCAAATAACTCTGTAAATACTTGTTCTACAGCATCCTTAGCCATATCTAGACCCTGAGTCACTAAATGTGCAACCTGTGGTGCCAATTCTTGCATTAAGTCGCGATACTCATCAACAATGGCTTGTTGTTCACTATTTAAATGAATACGTTTACCCTGAGCATATAAGCGAGAGTCGTCAGTAATGCGATAAAGTGATTTGTCCCCATCAAGAATTTGCACGTACGCAGGCGTGACTTTAATACTTTGATTAATGTTGATATCACACGAATTATGACGTCCATGAGAATCATGGGCGAAAGCAGAAGTTGATAATAATGCGGTAAGTGCCAGTGCTATTTTAGTTTTCATCGTCTTTCCTTATGTATCTAATGTCTTGTCGTTAATTAACTAGCTATTTGCAACGGTTAGGCCAACAAAATAATATATTTAAAAACAACAACTTAAGCAACCACCATCAAATTTACAATAAAAAAAATGGCTAATCCAACTAAGAGTTAGTGGGATTAGCCATTTTAGATTTTGATGAAATATTTAAACGACTTAATTCGTTAAATATTAATTAACCCCACCAAAGATCGAATAATTCTGTTACTTCAACATTCTCAAGAGAATGACCTTCTAGATAGGCTTTAACGGCACTACGTTGTTCATCGGTACATTGACCAATTTTTTGCGTGCAAACAATACCTTCCCACTCAAGATCACCGCCACCAGCAAAACCAAGACCATTAACTTCAATGATTTCATTAATTAAGCCATCAATAACCGAATCTATTTTCGCGTCATCAGTTCCTTGAGGAAAGTGCCAGCTAACTTCAAAGCCTAGTTCTTTAAATTCATCAACACGTAATTTTTTACGAATTCGGCGATTACGTTTTGCGTTATCTTTCATGGTTTTTCCCTTTATAAATATGTAGGTATTAATTGCAGTAACAACTGCCGTCTAATGTAGACTAAATCGAAACAATTAGCTAATGCGCTTGTACATCAAATCCCAAACACCATGGCCTAAACGGTGACCACGTGCTTCAAATTTTGTTAATGGTCTATGCTCTGGACGCTCGATGTAATCGCCATTCGTTGCAATATTTTCATAACCAGGCGCAACACCTAATACTTCAACCATATGTTCGGCATAGTTTTCCCAGTCTGTTGCTAAATGAAAAATACCGCCGACAGCTAAACTTTGACGCACATTTTCACAAAACTCTGGTTGAACAATACGACGCTTATGATGGCGTGCTTTATGCCAAGGATCTGCAAAAAACAGCTGCATACAGGACAAGCTTGCTTTTGGAAAACAATCAGCCAATACTTCAATTGCGTCATGACAATAGACACGTAAATTAGTAACACCTTGTTCACCGGCTTCCATCAAACAAGCACCGACGCCGGGCGTATGAACTTCAATACCAATGAAGTTTTTGTCAGGGGATGCCTTAGCCATTTCTACTAAAGATTTCCCCATGCCAAAGCCAATTTCAGCAACAACAGGATTGTAGTTTCCAAACACTTGCTCAAAGTTAAGCATGCCATCTTCATGATCAAGCCCCATTGCAGGCCAGTGTTCTTCTAACGCTGTTTCTTGCCCTTTAGTAAGCCGACCTTCACGTTTTACAAAGCTTTTTACGGTTCTAATATATACACCATCTTTCTTTTTCTGTTCAATGATGTCTGTAGTATCTTCTTTAGTCATGGTTGCTAGTCCTAGGAATGTTTGGGGACGTTATGCGGCGGCATTTTATACACTGCACTAAGTGAGTCAATTAAATTGTGAAACTTTCTAGTAAATTTGCCTACCATCTAGATAATTTTTTAGTTAAACAACTAGCAATCTAATTTAAGGAAAGTACACTGGCGCAACGAATAAATGTAAGCAAGTTTATATGACACAACCATCTAACTTACAGCAAGCCAATTCAAGTGAACACTTTTCTCGTCGAATTATTGATTGGTACCATGAATTTGGACGTAAGACACTGCCATGGCAAATTGACAAAACCCCCTATCGTGTTTGGGTATCTGAGGTTATGTTACAACAAACACAAGTTGCAACAGTCATTCCTTATTACCAACGTTTTATGGAAAGCTTTCCGACCATTATCGATTTAGCCAATGCACCAATTGATGAAGTACTTCACCATTGGACTGGGCTAGGCTATTACGCGCGCGCTCGTAATCTTCATAAAACAGCGCAAATGGTACGTGACGATTACCAAGGGAAGTTTCCGACAACGATAGAAGAAGTTAATGCGCTGCCTGGTATTGGACGTTCTACCGCAGGTGCAGTACTTTCTTTGGCATTAGGTCAGCCTCATTCAATATTAGATGGCAACGTAAAGCGTGTTTTAACACGCCACTTTGCTATTGAAGGTTGGTATGGTGTTAGCAAAGTTGAAAAAAAATTATGGCAAGTAACTGACGAGTTAACTCCTCAAGACGGTACAACTTTTTACAATCAAGCTATGATGGATTTAGGGGCTTCTCATTGTAGCCGTTCAAAACCCAATTGCGATTCATGCCCAGTTCAGTCAACGTGCATAGCTTACGAAACCAATCGCGTAAAAGAGTTCCCGCACTCAAAGCCAAAGAAAACAACACCGGTAAAAACAACACTTATGTTGCTTATAGAACATAACCAACAAGTTCATCTCGCAAAGCGCCCCGATAGTGGTATTTGGGGAGGCTTGTATTGCTTTCCGGAATTTACAGATAAAGATACGATGAATTCATGGCTCGATAACCAAGGCATTGGCGGCGTATTGAAAAAACTAGCCCCTTTACGTCATACCTTTAGTCATTATCATTTAGATATTACGCCATATCATTTATCATTAGCACAACCGTTAGCTTCATTAATTACGGAGCCACAACAATCAATTTGGTACGACTTAGCAACACCACAGCAAGTCGGCCTAGCAGCAGTCACTCAGTCGCTGCTAAAGCAATTATAATAGGAGACTCTTATGACTCGTACAGTATTTTGTACTTATTTAGAAAAAGACGCACCAGGATTAGATTTTCAAACACTTCCTGGAGAATTAGGTAAAAAAGTTTTTGAAAACATTTCAAAAGAAGCTTGGGGACAATGGATGTCTAAGCAAACGATGCTGATTAATGAAAAAAAGTTAAATTTAATGGCTCCTGAAGATCGTGCTTTATTAGAAAAAACGATGACTGACTTTCTTTTTGAAGGAAAGGAAGTTCAGATAGATGGTTACACACCAAAGCAAAAATAGCGTTATTTATCTATTTTTCAAACAAAGCGAACAACAATCAAGCAAGCGGCTTTTAAATCGCATTTAATTTTAAAATAGTTGTTGACTTAAACCCTCAAAATCTATTTAATAGCCGCCGTTGCTTAGATAGCTTGCTTGTAAAAAGTAATCTAGATTTATAAGATGCCTCGATAGCTCAGTCGGTAGAGCAGCGGATTGAAAATCCGCGTGTCCCTGGTTCGATTCCGGGTCGAGGCACCATCCCTTTTCTAATATCCATAACTTTTATTAATTGACTGCTTAAACTGGTCAAAACCATCGATTGTTGCGTTGCTCTCAATCCCAATAACTAGCAGATATCCTTTTAGAAATTTATCCTGAACTAGAATTTATTCGCTAATATTCAAGCGTAAAAAAAACGGTATCGCCATTTAGCAATACCGTTTTTGCCCCTCAAGAAATAAACTAGCTGCAGTTATCGACATTCCAATCATTTAGGTATCGCGACACTGGTGCCATCTTAATCATCAATTCCTTATCGTCACTCTTAATCGCACTTTCAACACTCTTGAGTGCTTGTTCAAACGTGTCGTCTTTAAAGTATCGTGAATTACCTTTAAGCTTGTTAAGTAATTTCTCATCATTAAATTCATAATTAGCCAATGAATAAAAATCATCAGCGTGTTTATCAAGTTTTGATATTTGAGAATTAATTTCATTGCATAACTTAGTGTTTGCTTGGACTGGTAAAACAATGCTTGTAAAAGCAATAGCAAGAGAGGTGAAGGTTAATTTGTTCATTGAAAGTTACTCATCATTCCATGTTTATATCAACTAAAAGTACACTATCGTAAAAAATACATACGTAATCTTTTATAATTACATGTTATCAACTGTAATTAGTACCCAGCAATTCGACATACAGCTAACTGTTATGCCGAATTCATCAATTATAAATAAAAATGTCATAAAAGGCTTTAATTTCGGGGAAAATACGTAATATGAGGATCTGACAGGCTGTATTTAATACCAATCTATTAGTTTTTATCCAAAGAGCTGCATAAGCATTACACTCGAATTAGCTCTTTTTATGAATGAATACCAATTCGCAAAGCCAATATCTAATTATCTAATGGTATTCTTACTTTAAATGCTGCACCGCCTCGCTGAGATTTTTCAATGGTTATTCTACCGCGCATATTCACCGTGGCGGCTTTAGTAATTGATAGTCCTAAACCAATACCGCCAGTTTTTCGGCTGCGGCTACTGTCTAAGCGCGCAAATGGTATAAACACCGTGTCATAATTTTCAGGCTCAATTCCTCTACCGTCATCTTCCACCAATAAAACAACCTCATTGAACTCTATAAAAACTGCGATATTGACTTGAGATTTTGCATAAATGAGAGCATTTTTTATCAGGTTATCAATAACTAAACGTAAATAAACTGGATTAGTCGTTATTTGAGCTTCATTACAAATATTTAACTGTATTAATATTTCCTGCGGCGAATCAACAAGCGCCATACGAGCATTTATAAAATCAGCTAATAAAATAGACTCATAGTGATGATAATACTCGGCAGAATCGGTATTCGTTAATTTTGAATAACTAACTATTTGAGTGATCAGTTCATTAATGTCAAAAATATATTTATCAACATCATCAAGTAAGACGCCGATATTTTCATCTGACGTTTGCTGACGCATTACTCCTGCCGCCAATTGAATTCTGCTCAATGGGGTTCGTATCTCATGCGGAATAGCATGAGCAAAGACAGCACGTTCTTTAACACTTTTATCTATCGCATCTGCCATTTGATTAAAATTAGTCGCTATCTCATCTAGCGGCCTTAAAATATCCTCACTCGCTCTTACTGACATGTCTCCTGCCCCAAACAGTTTTTGGGCTTTATTTAAACCACGGATCTGTTGGCGCATTTTCTTTAATGGCCAATATAGACTGACGGACATCAAAAGCAGGCAAAGAAACAGAAATAAAAAGTGATCTAACTCTTCTATATGCAGCTCTTCAATCTCTCCTTCATGTTCTTCGTCTGTTTTTTCATAAACCGTTAAGTAATACCCACCGTCGTCCAGTAGATATCTGGCAACATATTCTCCTTCTTTTAATTCAAAATATTCCACATTGTTTGTTTGCGCTTTAAATGTGCATTGCTGACAGAATGAGGACCATTGCGATTGTTGGATAAACTTAGCACTAAAATAGAAGGTAAAAGGAGGTGGTAATTCGTAGTCGTTCAAGCTTAATTGCGGGGTTTCCTTTACTTGCTGCAAAGCAAGCTCCTTAATATACTCAGACGTGGTAGAAAAGTGAGTAAATTCTTCTTTTTTAAATACCATTTCCCCCGCTATTCTGGTCACTACAACACTGCATAAAATGACAAATGCAACGCCAAGATAAAGTCTTGAAAACAAAGAAAGTGGTAATTTAATCATTGATTAATTTATATCCTTTGTTGCGCACTGTTGTAATGATTTGATATGGCATTTGGTCGTCTCCTAATTTTTTCCGCAGCCCAGAGATCCGCATATCAATTGATCTGTTGTTAAAATCATAATCAATACCTCGCAATGCCTGACAACATTCATCGCGACTAATAATTTCGCCTTTATGATCGATCAATATTTTAAGCATTTCAAACTCTGCATTTGTCAAAACTAAGCGTGTCCCACGGCAAAACACTTGTTGATTACTGATTTTGATTACTTGGTTAGCCTCATTCTTGCTATCCACTTTATTGATTCGGCGAGTTAATGCTTCAATTCTAGCAACTAAGACATGGGGTTTGAGTGGCTTTACCAAGTAATCATCAGCGCCTAACCTTAACAAGCTAACTTCGCTGATATCGTCATCACAGGCTGTTAACACTAATATAGGTTTATCATAGAATTGACGCGCACTTTTACATACGTCAATGCCGCTCATGCCTGGCAGCATCAAATCAAGCACAATAAGATCAGGGGATATTTGTTTAATTGACTCAATTGCTAAACTGCCGTCGTCTATTGTGGTCACACTATAGCCTTCAGCTTCAAGATACATCGCCGTTAAACGAGATATTTCGGCGTCATCTTCTACAAGTAATATTTTCGCTTTTCTCATGATTTTCTCAGTAAATCGTTCTCTTACACTAAAGAAGCGACCGCACCATAAAAGAATCGTTCATTAATTCCTAGAGCCCCTTACAAAGGCTTACATTCCTAATTTTAAATTACACAGCCTTACTCAGTAAATGCAACCACTTCGCTATGCTCGCGTCCAAAATCATCACTGTTCCTTTGATGGATTTTTACGCGACTTGGTATGTATTTTATGATTCAAAATTTTCAATCCGCAATAACAACTAATAAATTATTACTCGTTATTGCGACTTACTTTACATTGGTTTTTAACTACCCTTTTCTGAGCGAATTTATGGGGGCAATTATCGCACTTGAGCAATTCAATGTGCTGTTTCTGCTATCGGTTCCATTACTGTTAGGAAGTATCTTACTCATTGTCTTTGCTATCTTGGCAATACCAGTGATATTTAAACCAATATTAATCAGTATCACCCTAACATCAGCATTGGTATTTTATGCTGTATTGAATTACGGCACTGTCTTTGATTATGGCATGATCCAAAATTCAGTTGAAACAGATCAGGCAGAAGCCTTCTCTTACTTAAACCTTCAAGCTGTTATTCATTTCTTTATTTTTGGCCTGTTACCTGCCCTATTTATCGCTAAAACAAAAATAATCACCCAAGGGTACCCCAAAGCAGTATTCGCCCGTCTAAAAGTGCTTGCGGGCGCATTTGTCGTATTGCTCACTATCGTATTCTTTTTCTATCAAGATTATGCAGCTGTGGGGCGTAACAACAGCCATGTAAAAAAGTTTATTAACCCCACTCAATATCTTTATAGCGGCGCTAAATATCTTAAATACAATTTTTTTGAAAGTGAGATACCGTTTAAGACCTTGGACATTGCGCCAATAGATGCGTCTCCTGATAACAACGAAGTCATGGTTGTGGTATTGGGTGAGACGGCGCGTGCTCAAAACTTTTCTAGTAACGGCTATAGCAAAAACACTAATCAACACACGTCGACGTATGACATTACCTCATTTGAAAACATGTTTTCATGCGGTACGGCTACTGCTGTTTCTGTTCCTTGCATGTTCTCAATGATGACACGCGATAATTTTGAAAGACGCCACGCTGACAAACAACAAAATGTAATAGATCTTATTCAGCTGGCAGGGTTTGATGTGCAGTGGATTAGTAATAATGGCTGCAAAAATGTCTGTGATCGTGTTCCAACGATTAACATCGATTTATCTCAGGATAACCCATTATGCGATGGCCATTACTGTCAAGATGAAATTTTGCTATTGCCTTTGCAACAAAAACTAACGTCTCTTTCAAAGAAAAAAACACTCATCGTCCTACATATGATGGGCTCCCATGGACCAACTTACTTTAAGCGTTACCCAAAGGAGCATCAGAAATTTACACCTGATTGCGCCAGAAGTGATATTCAAAACTGCAGCTCAGAACAGCTCATAAATACCTATGATAACACCATTGCTTACACCGATTTTGTGCTCTCAAAAGTCATTGAACAGCTAGAACAACTGCCTGAGGATTACAAAACTTCAATGCTTTATGTATCTGATCACGGCGAATCATTGGGCGAATCAGGAATCTATTTACACGGCCTACCGTATTCTTTTTCTCCACAGCAACAACGCCACATTCCTATGCTGCTGTGGAGCAATAGCGAACAACACCATACAAACTGTGTAAAAGAACATGCAAAAAATCAATCATTTAGCCATGACCATTTATTTCACAGCTTACTCGGCTGGTTAAATATTTCATCAACCGCCTATCAAAGTGAGTTAGACATTTTCGCGCCTTGTATCCCCTCAAAAACTCTTGCAAAGAATTAGGAGTCTCCATGCAATTTGGTAACACCAACAAACCAACTGGCATCCGCCGCGTTTTTCTCGCATTTAACAATACCTTAAAAGGGTTTTGGTGGATGTGTAGAAACGAAGCTGCTTTTAAACAAGAAGTGACTCTTACCTTAGTGCTGACATGCGTCACTTTCTTCCTTGATATAAGTTTCGTTGAACAAGCGATTCTCATTTCGACGCTGTTAGGCGTGTTACTTGTAGAGACGATCAACACCGCTATCGAAGCCGTTGTTGATCGTATTGGCCTGGAAATTCATCCATTGTCAGGCCTCGCAAAAGACTTAGGCTCAGCCGCCGTATTTCTTAGTCTCACTATCACTTTTTTCGTCTGGGGAGCGATTCTATGGACCTAATTTGCCAAGCGCCCAAAACCCTCAAAAACAGCAAATTAGCCCAGTTCTTAGGACCATATTGGCTGACATTTGTTTTTATGCTAACCGCCTTAATGGCACTGACCTTATCTCGGATGAGTCTTGCAAGTTGGCAAAGTGATCGAGTATCAACGTTGCATGATTTAACGGCAATATTAGTCGGAGGTTTACGAGTAGATATCTCACTGGTTAGTTATATCGTTGTGATTCCAACGCTCTTAACTATTGCAGCGTTGGTTATGCCGCGACTACTCCTGCTCGTAAAATGGTTTAGTATTGTTTGGTATAGCGCATTTTTGTGCTTAGTTGTCTATTTAGAAGTCATTACACCAACGTTTATCAATGAATATGATTTGAGGCCAAATCGTTTACTTATCGAATACCTAATTTATCCTAAAGAAGTCATGGCAATGTTGTTTAGTGGCTACAAATTAGAAATATTTACTGCGACCACCTCCCTATTTCTGACAAGTTATTTCGGATTTAAATGGCTCAAATCACAATGGGTAGAGCGTACAAACACCAAAATATTTCAACGAATTATATTGTGCATTACAATGCTATTTATTGTGTTATTAGGTGCGCGTTCTTCTTTGGGGCACCGACCATTAAACCCTGCGATGGTGTCTTTTTCAACGGACCATTTGTTAAACGCGCTAGTACTCAATTCAACCTACTCTGCCGCATTTGCAATTAAGCAAATGAACCTTGAAAACTCCGCTGCTGATTTTTACGGCTCAATGCCTCAACAAGATATCTATCAAAGTGTTAGAGAGCATAGCATTTACCCGTTGGAAAGTTTTAACGAACAATCTTTACCCACAGCATCATTTAAGCAAGCTAGCTATCGCGGTAAACCTAAAAATTTGGTTATTTTATTACAAGAAAGTTTAGGTGCGCGCTTTGTTGGTGGTTTAGGCGGTTTACCATTAACACCCAACCTCGATAAACTCATGCAGCAAGGCTGGAATTTTAATGAACTTTATGCCACAGGCACACGATCTGTGCGGGGTATAGAAGCGGTCATAACAGGATTTACGCCAACGCCCTCGCGCGCTGTTGTAAAACTTGATAAATCTCAGAAAGATTTTTTCACCATCGCCAGTTTATTGAAGCGTCATGACTATCACACGCAATTTATTTATGGTGGCGAAAGTCATTTTGATAATATGAAAAGCTTTTTTCTTGGTAATGGTTTTAATCAAATTGTCGATAGCGATGATTTTGATAATATTGAATTTGAGGGTTCATGGGGGGCAAGTGATGAAGATCTCTATAACCAAGCTCATCTAGAATTAAACGAGCTACACAAACAGGGGACACCGTTTTTTAGTCTTGTATTTACCAGCTCAAACCATTCACCTTTCGAGTATCCAGATAATAAAATCGTTCAATTTGATGCTGAAAAACGAACACGAAATCACGCCGCAAAATATGCCGACTACGCGCTTGGTCAATTTATTGAAAAAGCCAAACACTCCGATTACTGGGAAGATACTATTTTTCTTGTGGTGGCAGACCATGACTCTCGAGTCTTTGGCGCTGAGTTAGTTCCAGTTAAACACTTTCAAGTGCCAGGCGTTATTATTGGAAAAGATATTAAACCACGTCAAGATAACCGCTTGGTAAGTCAGATTGATCTCGCTCCAACGCTATTATCTCTGATGGGCATTAGTGATGTTACGCCAATGTTAGGGCATGATCTTACCAAAGAGATCCCGCTAGATAAGCAACGAGCATTAATGCAATACGATAAAAACTTTGCATACATGACGCCCGACAGCATCACTGTTTTACAACCTCACTTACCGCCAAGAGCGTTTACTCGTCAGAACAATGAACTTGTAAAAACCAAAGTCAATCAATCAATCATTAATAGAGCTAAAGCCCATGTTTTATTTGGAAGCTTGGCCTACAACAACCAACTTTATCGATTGTCGAAAGAGAAGTACCTAAATGAATCGATAAATTAAGGGCTGTTTTTTCCAAGCCAATGCAACTTCAATTGGCTTTTAATTCCCTTTGATGCAACCGTTTGATAAGCATTACGTAATTTTATCGCTAGTGCTTCATCAGACTTTTTACTCAAAGCGATATAAAGTTTCTGATCAATTTCTTCAAAATGAAGGTCTGTTTCGACACTATCAACAGCATAGCCAGTTTCTTTTAATACTTCTTCTAATGGTCCTTGAGATGCAAACAAAAAATCAAAACGGTTAGCGTTTAACATATCTATTAGCTGAGCATATTTAATGCCTGTGGTGAGTCTAGAAAACCCAAGGTTGACTAAGGTGTCGTGCTCAAACGACACTCTCGTGACGCCAATCCGGTAATTACGAGCTTCTTCAATTGATTTAGCAGACAAATCTTTTCGCGCGCTGAGCTTATATAGAAAGTAATGCAATTGATCAACTTCACCGATCCATTTGAATAAATCTTCCCTTTCAGGTGTTCGCACCATTGAAAAAAGCACCACATTTTTTCGCTTTAGTGCTTGGTTATAACCGCGAGCCCAAGGAACAACAGAGATATTTGCATTAATATTTGCTTGTTCAAGAATGGCTTTCATAAGAGCAACACCATAGCCTGTGGCATCACCTAGTTCGTCTTTGTATTGGTAAGGCGGTAACTCTTCTGTTAACACAGTGATACGCTGTGCAAATGAATTTGAGATAAATAAGGCCAGGCAAATAAATAGAATCAAACGCATAAAATCCATATCCTTTGATATTAACAACTCTCTGGATAGTTAACCTACATTAAGTAATCATGCGATTAAAGAATTATGTTTAAAAATAAAGCAGTAAATTAGATCTATTGTGTTGAATTCATTGATGAAAGTATTTTTTTGACCTGCAATAATTCTATGGCGGTTAATTCACTATATTTTCTTGAAAAAGGCCAACCATATCCCCAACGAAATGGCGTTGGTAAAGCAGGACTACCGCCGACACGCACGCCATTAAACATCAAGATAGCAATATTAGTCTGGCCTGTGTCGGAAACGCACTGCTCAAGTCTAAGATCTGACAGAAGGCGCTGAGCTCGGGTGCCCCCTTGCCAATAATCCAGATCGTGAGCCTTACAGCAATGTAACCACAAACTTGGTTTTTCAGGTGTTCCATTAGGAAACAAGCTACAGCCATCAGTAGTAAATGGAACGAGTTGTTGCACCGAATTAGCGTTTGATGATGCAAAGAATCCTGCCAATCCAATGACAACTAATAGTCGCATCATCATCCCCACAACCTTAAATACCGTGGCGAGCTTCAATCATTTTCGCGCGGATATCTTTAACTGCTTGCTCTAAGCCAACAATAGAAGCGCGTGCAATAATTGAATGACCAATATTCAATTCATATATTTCAGGGATTGCAGCAATTGGCGCAACATTATGATAATGCAAGCCGTGACCAGCATTGACCACAATGCCTTTACTGTGGGCATATGCTGCCATATCTTGAATGCGTTTAAGCTCTTTCGTTTGTTCAAAACTATTTTCAGCGTCAGCATAACAGCCCGTATGCAGCTCAATATAAGGCGCCCCAACAGTAACAGCGGCATCAATTTGCGCTTTATCAGCATCAATAAATAACGACACTTTTATCCCAGCACCTTTAAGCTGTGCAACCGCTTCAAGCATTGTATCTAACTGCCCTGCAACATCTAAACCGCCTTCAGTTGTTAGTTCTTCGCGTTTTTCAGGCACTAAGCAAACATATTCCGGCTTCACGTTACACGCAATGGATAACATTTCTTGAGTGACTGCGATTTCTAAATTCATTCGAGTTTGCAGCGTTTGGGCCAGCGTATAAACATCACGATCTTGAATATGACGGCGATCTTCACGTAAATGTATAGTAATGCCATCAGCACCAGCTAACTCCGCAACACTTGCGGCGTGAACAGGATCTGGATAAGTCGTGCCACGCGCCTGACGTAGCGTCGCGATATGGTCGATATTAACGCCAAGATAGATTGGATTCATGATTAATTCCTTAACGATTTTGAGCGGGAAAACAAGCGCCTACTTTGCAATGGCTTATTGCCTAATAAAGGTGTTAGCGCTTGTCTTGTCAGCAACTTTGCATGATTGCGGGTAATAGTGTCACAAAAATTTGTGTTTGCAATATTAATTAACGATTGGCCAATATATTTTCCGTCAACACGGCTAATAAAGCCTTGCTCTGTGAGTAAATCATAGCGCCAATTTGGTTCTATTGATTGACCATCGACATCACAGACCAGTGAGAATCCATGTCCCAACTCACCCAGCAGTGACAATTCAAACTGACGCAATGTTAATTCAATATCAGCGTTCTTCGATAACGAAAGTAGTGTTGCATGATAAGCACTATAAATGATTGGCTGAGAAGCCTCTTTGGCCAATAAACGCATGATCAACTCATTGAGATAAAGACCGCTGTAAAGATATTGTTTGGCTAATGGAAAAGCCAAAGTCGGTGAATCAATGCGGATCAATGTTTTTAAATCACCATGCCCACGCCAGCTTACAAGCAGCGGCCTAAAAGGCTGTAACAAACTTTTATTGATATTATTTTTTCGCTTGGCGCCATTAGCAACAGCCGCCACCCGACCATGGGATTCAGTGAAGAGTTCTACAATAAGACTCGTTTCACTAAACGGGCGGGAATGAATGAGATAAGCGGCGCACAATACAGATTGCTCATTGCTGCGCGCCGTATTGTTGAGGTTAGTCGTCTCCATAACCAAGGCTATTTAATGCCCTTTCGTCGTCAGCCCAACCCGACTTGACCTTAACCCAAAGTTCAAGGAAGACTTTATTGTCAAACATTTCTTCCATGTCTTTACGCGCTTCACGGCCAACTTGCTTTAGTTTTTCACCTTTCTTACCAATGATCATGCGCTTTTGCCCTTCGCGCTCCACCAAGATAAGAGCGCTCACGTTGAACACGCCATTAGGCTGCATCGTAAATGCTTCAATTTCAACAGTCACTGAGTACGGTATTTCATCACCCATAAAGCGCATGAGTTTTTCACGAATAATTTCTGAACCCATGAAACGTTGAGAACGGTCAGTAATATATTCTTCAGGAAAATGATGTTGCCCTTGCGGAATAGCCTGACGAGCGATACTAATTAGTTTATCAACACCAGTTCCTTGTTTCGCAGAGATAGGAATAATCTGTTCAAAATCGTACTGACTTCCCAACCATTGTAAATGAGGCATCATCTCTGAACGAATTTGCACATTGTCTTCTTTATTCACCACACAAATAACTGGTGTATCTTGGCAGCTTTTACGCAGCTTATTTAGAATCATTTCATCGTCGCCGGTCCATTGAGTACCTTCAACTAAAAAGAAGACCATTTCAACATTACCAATAGAACTTGCCGCAGCACGATTCATTAATCGGTTAATAGCTCGCTTTTCTTCACTGTGCAAGCCAGGCGTATCAACGTAAATAGTTTGATAAGCGCCATCAGTATCAATCCCCATCACACGGTGACGAGTAGTTTGAGGCTTACGTGACGTAATACTTACTTTTTGACCTAAAATCTTATTGATAAGTGTCGACTTACCAACATTGGGACGACCAACAATGGCAACAAAACCACAGTATGTTGCGTCATCATTATTTTGCTGTTGCATGAATAACCTCTAATGCTTTTTGTGCGGCATCTTGCTCTGCTTTGCGACGTGAAGTCCCTACGCCAACGGTCTGCTCTGCAACACCTTCAACACTACAAGACATTGTAAAACGTTGATTATGTGCCTGTCCGGTCACTTCCATGACTTCGTAAGTAGGAAGTGGTAAGCGACGGCCTTGTAGCCATTCTTGTAACTGTGTTTTCGGATCCTTTTGGCTCACACCTGGCTCAATAGCTTCTAATCGTGAGTGATACCATTGTAAAACAAGTGCTTCACAGGTTTTCATATCACTATCTAAATATACTGCGGCGATAATTGCTTCAACGGAATCAGCTAAAATTGAATCGCGACGGAAGCCGCCACTTTTCAGCTCGCCAGGCCCTAAACGTAAATAATCACCAATAACAAAATCACGAGCAAGCTCAGCTAATGTTTGTCCACGTACCAAGGTAGCGCGCATGCGGCTCAAATCACCTTCAGCCACCTGAGGAAACTTAAAATATAAAGCTTCAGCAATGAACATACCTAATAAAGAATCACCTAGAAACTCTAAGCGCTCATTGTGTTCACCACCCATGCTGCGGTGAGTCAGCGCTTGTAATAAAAAATCTCTATTTTCAAAGCTGTAACCGATTTTCTTTTCTAATTTTTCGTACGGAATATGTCTCATTTATTCTTGTCCAATTTTCCCTATACGCTCGGTACGAATACCACTTGGTACCCACGTAGGAATAATGTCTTCTGGCGCGCGATCAAATTCAAAACTTGTCCACACATATACCGCTTTACCAACCATATTTTGCTCTGGGACAAAGCCCCAAAAACGACTATCTAAACTGTTATCTCTATTATCGCCCATCACAAAATATTGATTGTCAGGAACAACCCATTCGCCTTGACGGATGCCTTCTTGATTAAAATATTCAGGCGCTTGTGCAAAAGCTGGGTTATACAAAATTTCATGTTGTACACCAAGCAAATCTTCTTTTGCTTGTGTTAATGGATAACCACCTTCAATAAAGTCACCTTGGGATACAATATCTAGCTCTACGCGTTTAAATTGATCGCAATTGGCAACTTCTTGTCCATCAACACACGGCGTCTTTATTGACAAAATCTTGTTGCGATAACGAATCACATCACCAGGTTCACCAATAACACGTTTAATGTAGTCAACATCTGGTTTAGGTGGGTACTTAAAAACGACTGAATCGCCACGTTGCGGCTTTCCTGTTTCCAACACCTTGGTTCGGATAACTGGTAGTTTCACGCCATAAGCATACTTTTCAACCAAAATAAAATCACCGACTAATAATGTTGGCTTCATAGAGCCTGACGGGATTTGAAATGGTTCATACAAAAATGAACGCAATACTAATACAAATGCGATGACTGGAAACAAGCCACGGCAGTTTTCCACTAACGCAGATTCCTGCAAGACAGCCGCCTTAGCTTCATCATCGATCTCTTTAGGTAAACCTTCTACAACGGCTTTACGCTTGGGAAAAAACATAAAATGGTCAATTGCCCAAACAATACCTGTAAACAAGGTTGCAAGAACTAAAATTAGTTCAAAATAAGTCGCCATTCATTATTCTCCAACTTTTAAGACGGCTAAGAATGCTTCTTGTGGTAATTCTACGTTACCAACAGACTTCATGCGTTTTTTACCTGCTTTTTGCTTTTGCAGTAATTTTTTCTTACGGCTCACGTCACCGCCATAACATTTAGCAGTTACATCTTTACGTAACGCTTTAATATTTGTACGAGCGATGATTTGCCCGCCAATGGCTGATTGAACAGCAATATCAAACATTTGGCGTGGAATAAGCTCTTTCATCTTTTCAACAACGGCACGCCCTCTGCGCTGTGCACCATCACGGTGAGTGATCATCGCAAGAGCATCTACACGTTCGCCATTTACAAGCATATCGACACGTACCATGTCTGACTCTTGAAAACGTTTGAAATTATAATCGAGCGAAGCATAACCACGAGACGTTGATTTCAAGCGATCAAAAAAGTCTAATACCACTTCTGCCATTGGTAATTCATAAGTCACAGCGACTTGCTTACCGTGATAAACCAAGTTCGTTTGAGTACCACGCTTTTCGATACACAAAGTAATCACTGAGCCCAGATATTCTTGTGGAACAAGAATATTGGCTTCAACCATTGGCTCTCTTATTTCATCAATATTTTGAACTGGTGGTAGATCAGATGGATTATCAACATTCAATGTTTCACCAGCGGTGGTTACAACTTCATAGTTTACTGTTGGCGCTGTTGTAATGAGATCAAGATTATATTCACGCTCTAAGCGCTCTTGAATAATCTCCATATGCAACATACCTAAGAAACCGATACGGAATCCAAAGCCTAACGCACTAGATGTTTCAGGTTCAAACTGTAAAGATGCGTCATTTAAACTTAACTTGTTTAATGCATCACGGAAGTTTTCGTAATCATCAGAGCTAATTGGGAATAAACCTGCATAAACCTGTGGTGTAGACTTACTGAATCCAGGAAGTACTTCTGCTGCGCTATTACGAGCTAATGTCAAGGTATCACCAACCGGCGCGCCGTGTATTTCTTTAATACCAGCGATAATATAGCCAACTTCACCTGCTTTTAAGACGCCCGTGTCTGTTTGTTTTGGCGTGAAAATACCCACTTTATCGATAATATGAATATCACCTGTCGACATAACCTTCATTTTGTCGCCGGCTTTAACTTGGCCTTCCATAATACGCACTAAACTAACGACGCCTTGATAATTATCGAACCACGAATCAATAATTAACGCCTGCAATGGCTTACTAGCATCAACATCACCAACAGGCGCTGGAACCTTAGCAACAATTTCTTCTAAAACGTCTTCAATGCCAATGCCGGTTTTAGCACTACAACGAACAGCTTCCATGGCATCAATACCAACAAGATCTTCAATCTCTTCAGCCGCTGAGTCAGGATCCGCAGACGGCAAATCAATTTTATTGAGTACAGGAACAACTTCTAAATCCATTTCAATTGCCGTGTAACAGTTTGCAAGTGTTTGCGCCTCTACGCCCTGCGCGGCATCAACAACCAATAATGCACCTTCACACGCAGCTAACGAACGAGAAACTTCATAGGTAAAATCAACGTGTCCTGGCGTATCGATGAAGTTTAACTGATACGTTTCACCATCTTTTGCTTTATAATCTAATGTCACACTTTGAGATTTAATAGTGATGCCACGTTCACGTTCAATATCCATAGAATCAAGAACTTGAGCTTCCATTTCACGGTCAGATAAGCCACCACAAAATTGAATAAGACGATCAGAAAGTGTTGATTTGCCGTGGTCGATATGGGCAATGATTGAGAAATTACGTATATGCTTCATTGAAAGAATAGCCAACTTAAAATTAATTTAATTTACACCCCGCAGCCATTTGCAATACAGGTCATAAATTCAGACACAAGAATTGCCGGCAATTCTACCGTAAATAAGCGCGACACGCCAAAAGTATTCACCCTAACGGTGAAAATGGTCACATGAAAATAAAGCGGATTTTTTAGATTAAGAAAAGTGCGGTGAAACGATAATGATGGATGGTGACAAATTTTGATTTTTATTAAGCCAATATTTGCCAAACTGCTGACTTAAAAGAGCCGTCATAATAGCGAGCCCAACAGCACTTAATGAAGGCAACGCTAGTAATTCTACGAGCCATTTCTGACCTAAAATCCCGCCAATTAATAACCCAAATAAAGGTAACAAATAAGTAATTGCACTAGCCGCCAAAATGTTTGCTTCTTTCGTGCCAATAGTAACCCACTGTCCGACAGACAAGATGTTATTAGTTGATACTTTTATGCGTTGAGTTTTACCTGAAAAAGCCTTAGCAACAGTTCCTACGCCGCAATTATTTTCACTAGCGCAGCCAGAGCAGCTTGAATTGATTTCGTACTCTAATTCAACACTGCCGTGAAATACTTCTTTGACTAAGGCTTTTTGTTCAAGCATAAATTACTCGTTTGGCGCGACAGATTGTGCAATTTTTAATGCAGTTTCATAAGGAATTCGACCAACTACCGTGATATCAGTGAGACCACGCCTAAAGTTTGCAACAGATAATCCATTGTTGGTTTGTAGTTTAGCAGGTAGTTCAGCTTGCTGCGCTTTCGCAATATAAACCGACACCTGAGTTAATCCATCGCTTAACATCAAATAATCAACATTTTCCACAGTACTAACCACACGGTGCTCATCACTTGCTTTAACCTCAAAGCCAGCTGGTAGCCACTTCAAGCGCCAGTTGTCTTGTGCAGTTGAAGGAATCATTACCGTTTCTGATGTCGGCTGAGCAGCGAGTTTTTCAACATTATCACTTGGACGCTCATTAAGGTGTAAACCAACCGCTTGTACTTGCTCAAGTAAATTATTATTTAGGTCAAACAAGTCATAGCGTAATAAAAGTTTGGTTTCGACATCTAACCAGAGAATATAGTTAAAACGATTTTTATCTTTCGCCTTTAATCGAATAAGCTGTGTGACACGCCCAGCGATACGCCCCTTTTCTATCATCGTTAACGAGTAATTATCGATAATATGTTGCGTTTTACCAACAAAAATAGCTGGTGAAGGTCCAATAATCTGGCCGGCGTTAATACTATATGGTCGACTCTCTGGCTCCATATAGGTCACAACATTATCGATTCGGTAACTATGTCTAACAGGTCCACTTAATGCTGCAATATAAACGACCTGGCGATCGTCGCTTACACCGTGTTCAAATAAATAGGTTTGGGCAGAGTTTGGTTCAAGGTGAACCATCGGAATAGTAAAGTTTAATGTTTGATGAGCCAAATTCATTGAATCTAGCCAATCTGTTGGTGTCTTTTCAGCGGCAGCAATGCTTGAGAAAAGTAATGAAAAGACACCAATAATACGACGACAAGTGAACAATAGTTTCCCCTATTTGTCTTTTTGTGGCGTTGTAGCTTTCAAACGTTGTTGTAATAAATGATCTTTAACATAAGCATTCATTTTACGTTCAACGGCTAAACGCTCGCTTTCAGTCATTTGTTGTTGAATGTCAGCAGATGTTTGTGGGATCTGATGACTTACAGGCGATGCATAACCACCCGTTGGAATAGTTTGCAATACAGGAATATCCTGCTCCGCACCTTGATTAGATTGCAACTGAATTGCACTAACAACCATCACAGCAGCAACTGAAGCTGCAATACCATAAGAACCAAAACGATCGAATAATGATACAACGTTACCGCTCGGCTTGTTTTGTGGTTCTACTGGCGCATCAACACTCGCTTTAGGCGCTAAAATAGCCGGTTCTTGTGCTATAGCAGCTGACACACTACTGGCAAAATCAGTTGTAAAAGCAGGTGCTAACTCTTCACGAATTGCATCACCAATCAAATGATAACGTTCAAAATCTTTAGCACTCTCAACATCATTGATTAATTGATCAAGTTCTGTTGCTGAAAGCTCTTGTCCATCTGCAAATGATGACAATATTTCTTTATTATTTGACACTATAACTACCTTCTATCGTTGCATTAGTGGATCGATTTGCTTATCCAACGCTTCTCGAGCCCTAAAAATACGCGAACGAACTGTCCCAACAGGACACTCCATTACATTAGCAATATCTTCATAACTTAACCCATCTAATTCACGCAGCGTAATCGCTGTACGTAAATCCTCAGGTAACTTCTCAAGTGTAGCAACTACCACACCTTGTAATTCTTCAGTTAATAGCAATCGTTCAGGTGATGCCCCTTCTCTGAGTTCATCACCACCATCAAAATACTCACCATCTTCAATATCAATATCTGAACTTGATGGTCGGCGCTTTTGTGCCACTAAATAATTTTTAGCCGTATTAACCGCTATTCTGTACAACCATGTATAAAACGCACTATCACCACGAAAATTTGGTAGTGCTCGATATGCTTTAATAAATGCTTCTTGAGCAACATCAGGCACATCACCTTGGTTCTTAACAAAACGGCTAACTAAATTTAATACCTTGTGTTGGTATTTTCTGACTAAAAGATCAAAAGCGGCTTTATTACCTTGCTGTACTAACTCAACTAACTGCTGATCTGTTTTTGTTTCGCTCATTCAAGCATTTTCCTCAACATTTGTTCCACTTTACTGATTGCTCGAAGTAAACGCACAATGAATAGACTTAGGTGTTTGTTAAAAGTTCACTTAATGTAACAATTTTTTATTTTACGTAAAATTTCATCTAATTTCACACTATTGAATCACTTTTTTACTAGTTATATCAACGTTTGTTAGCTAATATTGGCGAACTTCAAATTTTCAACCAAGATCATGACTGACGCCATAGAACATTCCTGTGACACTTTAATTATTGGTAGCGGTGCTGCTGGCTTAACTTTAGCGCTACAAGTTGCGCAATTTTCAAAAGTAATCGTTCTTAGTAAAGCGCAAATCAATGACGGCTCTACTTTCTATGCACAAGGCGGCATAGCGGCAGTATTTGACAAAAAAGACAGCATTGAATCTCATGTGTCTGACACACTTATCGCCGGTGCAAATCTGTGTGATAAAAGTGTGGTTGAAATGACAGCTCAAAATGCAAAAGCATCACTTGAATGGCTAATCGATTGCGGGGCAGATTTCGATCAAGAGCTCTCAAGTAAAGGCGAACAACGATATCACCTTACCCAGGAAGGCGGTCATAGCCATCGCCGAATTCTTCATGCCGCCGATGCAACAGGCAAAGAAGTACAAACAACCTTGCAAGCTAAAGTGCTTAATCACCCAAATATAACCATATTAGAGCGATATAATGCGGTTGATTTAGTGACTGACGGCCTCAGCGCTGACAAGCGCGTTATTGGCGCTTATGTTTGGAGCCGAGATCGCGAACAAGTTGAGACGATTCATGCCAAGCAAGTTGCGCTAGCAACTGGCGGTGCGAGTAAAGTTTACCAATACACAAGCAACCCTGATGTTGCAAGTGGTGATGGAATAGCGATGGCTTGGCGTGCAGGTTGTAGCGTAGCAAATCTTGAATTTAATCAATTCCACCCTACAAGTTTATTTCACCCACAATCAAATAATTTCTTATTGTCTGAAGCGCTTCGCGGTGAAGGTGCCTATTTAAAACGACCTGATGGCAGCCGATTTATGGACGATTTTGACACCCGCGGCGAACTTGCGCCTCGTGATATCGTCGCTCGCGCTATTGATTATGAAATGAAACGATTAGGTGTTGATTGTTTGTATTTGGACATCAGTCATAAAAATGATGAGTTTGTAACATCGCATTTTCCAACAATTTATCAGCACTGCTTAGGGTTGGGTATCGATATAACAAAAGAGCCTATGCCTGTAGTTCCTGCCGCACATTATACCTGTGGCGGCGTAAAGACAGACAAACATGGCGCAACGGATATAAAAGGATTATATGCGATTGGCGAAGTCGCCTATACAGGCCTTCATGGCGCAAATCGCATGGCGAGTAATTCATTACTTGAGTGTTTGGTTTTTGCTAAAACAGCCGCTGATCATATTAAGACAAACTCAGATACTCCATCGACACATTACAATATTGCTCCGTGGGATGAGTCCAAGGTCACTGACTCTGATGAAGAAGTTGTCATCCAACATAACTGGCATGAGCTAAGACTTTTCATGTGGGATTATGTAGGCATTGTACGTACAAATAAACGCTTAGCACGCGCAAAACGCCGTGTTGAATTATTGCAAACTGAAATCGATGAGTATTATTCGAACTTTAAGGTGTCTAATAACCTATTAGAGTTAAGAAATCTCGTGCAAGTAGCGCAACTCATCATAGATTGTGCCATCGCACGTAAAGAGAGTGTCGGTCTTCATTATAATCTTGATTATCCAGACGCTTTTGAAGATAGCAGCCCTACCGTATTGACTCCTCATTAGTTAATCGTTGTCTGAGCCGAATGATACGGCGAAGGCGGCGATACGCTTTGTTTGACACACTGTCTCGCCAAATTAATAAATCAATGTTTCTCCCTACGTCCACTCTCTCAAGTTTCAAATAAACAAACCATTTATCTTCGACACTAGTGGCTAATATTACGGCGTCAAACATTAGCTGACCGTAATATCGAACGTCTCCACGTTGCGAAATGAACATTCGAAAATTAGTTTGCTGCCGACAGAAAAATGTTGCACAAGCAACGAAAAAACAAAAAAAGAAAATGACAGCACCTATGTGCCAATGTGAAAACCACGCTAACGTGACAAAAAACATAATAAAATGCAAAAATGCAAAGCTTATGACGACAACACGCATACACAGTGCCGAGCTGTTGACTTCTATACAATAAAATTGTGAATAGTTCATAGCATCCATCCAAGGTTGGATTATCAGCTAAGTATAGTCAATTAATCAAAATAATTAGCAAGCGTGGAAACGCTTGCTTAGGGGGACTCTATAGATAAGAAACGATTAAACTTTTACGCGATTTACAATAAAGGTGATCATGGCCTGTAACGCTGGATCATCACTTTTTTGATGTCCCATTGCCCATGCAAACAAATCAGGATCATCACAGCTTAATAACCGCTCGAATGTTGCTTTATCAACATCGTTTAGCTCGTCCCATGCTTCTTCTACAAAAGGCGAAAATAGAACATCTAATTCCAACATGCCGCGACGACACGCCCAACGTAAGCGTGGTTTATCTAAAGAAGGTTTTTGATTAGTCATTACATAATTCCAAAATCTAAATAAGGTTAGATAGCAACCGGCGCACTAATATGCGGATGCGGTTCATAATCACTGATTTCAAAATCTTCAAATTTGTAATCAAAAATTGAATCAGGTTTACGGTTAATGGTCAGTGTTGGTAAAGCTTTAGGCTCTCGAGATAATTGCAATGCAACTTGTTCCATATGATTGCTATAAAGATGAGTATCACCGCCACTCCATATAAAATCGCCGACTTCTAAACCTACTTGTTGCGCTAACATATGGGTTAACATTGCGTAACTTGCAATATTAAATGGCAATCCTAAAAAGACGTCACAGCTTCGTTGATACAGCTGACATGATAATTTTCCGTCGGCAACATAGAACTGGAACAAACAATGACAAGGCGATAAGGCCATTTCACTTAATTGGCCAACATTCCACGCACAAACGATCATTCGGCGAGAATTAGGGTCGTTTTTCAAAACATCAATGAGTTCTGAAATTTGATCGACAAATTGACCATCACCCGTCGGCCAACTGCGCCATTGCTTACCATACACAGGGCCCAAGTCACCATTATCATCAGCCCATTCGTCCCAAATTTTTACGCCGTTATCAGTTAAATAACTAATATTGGTATCACCATTTAGAAACCATAACAGCTCATGAATAATAGAACGTAAGTGACATTTTTTAGTCGTAACTAACGGAAAGCCCTTACTTAAATCAAAACGCATTTGATAACCAAAAACTGAGCGTGTACCAGTGCCAGTTCTATCTGATTTATCATTGCCAGTGTCGACAATATGTTGCATTAACTCTAAATATTCTTTCATTACTAAACCGCTTCCTTCGCCGTCGATTTGTTTTGAAGTGCACGGTAAATTAACCAAGCACCAATAATAAGCATTGGGATGGTTAACATTTGCCCCATACTTAAACTGTATTCTGTCACCAGTGATTCTAAATGCTTATCAGGGGCTCTAAAGAACTCAATAATAAAGCGGCATACGCCATAGCCAAACAAGAACGCGCCACTAATTAAGCCTCGAGGTTGAGGCTTGCGTGACAATAAAAATAACACTAAGAATAAACAGAAGCCTTCCAATGCTGCTTGATACAACTGCGACGGGTGTCTTGCCAATGGCCCACCACCAGGAAAAATCATTGCCCATGGCACATCACTCACACGGCCCCATAGTTCACCATTGATAAAGTTACCAATACGGCCAAAACCAAGACCGAGTGGAACGAGCGGCGCGACAAAATCGCCAATTGATAACAAGTGTTTCTTTTCACGACGTGCAAAATAAAATAACGCTGTAATGACACCGATCAAACCGCCGTGGAATGACATACCGCCTTCCCAGACTTTAAAGAGATAAATAGGATCAGCTAAGAACAAGTCAAAATGATAAAACAGAACGTAACCCACTCGCCCACCAAGAATGACACCTAAGAAGCCATAAAACAGTAAATCGCTGACTTGATCACGTGTCCAACCAGAATTCGGTTTGTCAGCTTGCTTATTACCAAGCCAAATCGCACCAGCAAACCCCAGTAAATACATCAAACCATACCAACGCAAAGCGACAGGACCGATACTGAAGATGATAGGATCTATTTGCGGAAATTGAATAAATTCTTGCACAAAGCTACCTTTAACTAAAAATTATCTCTGCTGCTACAATAAACAACAAGATTGAAAAACAACGTTTTAATACTTTAACTGGCATACGCTGAGCGACACTTACACCAAATGGCGCAGCCAATAGCGACAAACTAATAATACCTAACAATGCAGGTAAATAAACATAACCAAGTGTCCATGGTGGAAGACTCGCTTGTGAGCTTAACCCTGCACTTAAATATCCAATCGACCCCATTGCCGCCACAACAAAACCAACAGCAGCAGAAGCACCAATTGCTCGTCTCATATCAAGTTTGACTTGCGACGTTAAAAACGGCACTAATAATACACCACCACCGATTCCCAATAAACTAGCAATTACCCCAATTCCAAAACAAATAACGACTAATTTAAATGATGAATAATCTGGTTTATCAACAACAGTGACTTCAGCTTTTTTAGCCCCAATCCACATTTGAATTGCCATTAACATGGCAAATACAGCAAAAAACACCTGTAAATAGTCACTGGGAATAACGTCAGCAAAATAGCCACCAGCAAGGCCGCCTAAACCAACACCACCTAATAGTTGTGGCATGAAAAACCGTGGAATATTACGTTTTCGATAATGAGTCAATAACGTAGAAATTGCGGTTAACACTATGGCAGCCAGCGATGTGGCTAATACGACAGGCATTAAGTATTGAGGTTCAATACCAGTGAGGGGCAATAACAATATAAGAACTGGCACAATGACTAAACCACCGCCAATCCCTAATAACCCCGCAAGAAAACCCACCACAGCACCTAATGCTAGGCAAATTAAAAAGATTTGCAGTGAGATTTCCAAAATGATTCAACTCAACTAACGGGTAAACTTTATATCAGGATCTTAGTGACGGTGTAGATTCTCTTTTTTTGGAATCGGCATACAATGGCTTACCAGTTCTTTCATCGCTCGGCGATACACATCCCGTTTGAATGAAATCACTTGGCGTACTGGATACCAATAACTCACCCATCGCCAATCATCAAACTCGGGATGATTTGTACACCCAAAATTAATTGAATCTTCAGGGCTTACTAGCTTTAGTAAAAACCAGCGTTGTTTTTGCCCAATACAGACGGGCTTACTGTCATGGCGGATCATGCGATTGGGTAATTTATAATGTAACCATGAACGTGTGGAACCCAAGATTTTCACATCCTCGGGTTTAAGACCAACTTCTTCATAGAGTTCACGATACATTGCCTGCTCTGGAGTTTCTCCTGAGTCAATTCCACCTTGTGGAAACTGCCAAGAGTGTTGACGATAGCGTTTAGCCCACATAACTTGGCCATGCCCGTTGCATATAATTATGCCGACATTTGGTCGATAGCCATCAGCGTCAATCATTAAGAAACCTCTATTAATAGGCAATTTGTGTAGTTAACTGAACTTATATCAGAATATGTAATAAATAGATATAACAGCCATTTAGATCGAATAAAGATCAACCAAAGGATCATTAAATAAGTTAGTACGATATTCAGCTTACTAAATGTTATTAACTTTTTCTGTGGATAAACCAGTGAGAAACGATCATAAATCCAATTTATATCCACAAAGAATGAGCTTTCAAGTAATAATCCAATATTTACCCACGGTTTGTGTTCGATACAAATATAATTTTAAAACAACACGTTAACAAAACAATCCACAACATAAATAACAACTAATTCAACGACTATCGTTCTTTAGAAAATCCACTAATAATCGTATATTTTCATTGTTCACAAACTAACCAAAATTAAGTTACCCACAAAAGCTGGCGTGTAAATCGCTAATTATTGCTTAAATATTGAATATTTTTACATTTATCGATAGTTATAAACAGCGCTTAAGGTAAGGCAGGAAGTTATCCAACAAATCTGTGCATAACTTTGTGCATTAGCGAATTAAACGCTCATTTTTTCTAAAAAAAACTCACATCACGGTTTAATTTCAACCGAATAAATAGACTTAAACCGCTGTTTATTATCAGTTACTCCTCACAATACCTCGCAAACAACTAACTACTGAACAAAAAACAACCTACCATACTAAAGAACTATTTATTGATACCCCCCATTGCCAGCAAAAGCGAATGCAACGTAGAATGCCTTATTCATAAACTATTAAAGCATTTTCATGTCGCAGCCACCTTTATCTCAATCAGAATTATTAACTGCTGCGCAGGCTTTATCTGGCCTAACATTAACGCAGGTAGCACATGACAATAACATCCAAGTACCGGAGTCCTTATTACGTAATAAAGGATGGATTGGTAACCTTTTAGAAATTGCATTAGGGGCCCATGCTGGGTCAAAGCCAACGCAAGATTTCCCAGAGTTGGGTATCGAACTCAAAACAATTCCAATTGATAGCGCTGGTAAACCCTTAGAAACAACATTCGTCTGTGTTACTCCATTGACGTCAATTACAGGATTACAATGGTCTCAAAGCAACATCGCTAATAAACTCAGTAAGGTGCTGTGGGTGCCTATTTTGTCTGAAAAGAGACTAGCAATAGGTGAACGACAAATCGGCACACCATTCTTATGGCAACCGAGTCCTCAGCAAGCGTATTTGTTACAACAGGACTGGGAAGAAATAATGGAGCTAATTTCGATAGGAGAAATAGACGCCATTACCGGAAAGACAGGCCAAGTTTTACAACTGCGCCCAAAAGCTGCAAATTCAAAAGCGTTAACGAACGCTATCGGCCGTGATGGGCAACCTATCAAAACGCTTCCCCGTGGGTTCTATCTAAAAATACCTTTTACTCATGATATTCTTAAGCAGCAATTTGGATACAACTAGTTCAATTCCACGATAAAGCTATCTAACACCCAAAATATCGCTTAAGTTGTAATCTAAATAAAGTTCGCGTAGGATTCAAACTAGCGTTTGAATCATAGTTAATCGATAACAATAAAATACAATTAAATTAACTATCAAATACAACTAATAACCCAATGATGTGATATTAGTTTAACTTATTGATTTGCATAGTCGGAGCCATAATGTCGAGCACAACGAATCTCACCACAGAGCAAAATAAAGTCCCTTATCCACATATGTTAGCGCCACTAGATTTGGGGTTCACCACCCTAAAAAACCGCGTACTTATGGGATCAATGCATACCGGATTAGAAGAGGAAAAAAATGGCTTCGACAAATTAGCGGTATTCTATGCAGAACGAGCACGCGGCGGAGTCGGCTTAATCGTTACCGGTGGCATAGCACCAAATTTTCGAGGAAGAATTGCACCTCATGGCTCTCAGTTAAGTTTTTCTTGGCAAACAAGTAAACATAAAAAAGTCACAGATGCCGTTCACAAAGAAGGTGGGAAGATTTGCCTGCAAATTCTTCATACCGGACGTTATGCTTACCATCCATTTAATATCAGTGCCTCAGCAATCAAAGCACCTATTAATCCATTCAAGCCTCGACAGATGAGCGAACGTCAAATTAAAAAGACAATTAAAGATTTCGCTTCAACCTGTGAGTTAGCACAAAAGGCTGGTTATGACGGCGTCGAAATAATGGGCTCTGAGGGATACCTCATTAACCAATTTTTATGTCAACGCACCAATCAACGCCAAGACCAATGGGGTGGCAGTTACGAAAACCGGATGCGCCTTGCCCTTGAAATCGTAAAAGCATCACGTAAGAAAGTGGGTACTGATTTTATAATAATCTTTAGATTATCAATGCTTGATCTTGTTGAACAAGGTAGTGATTGGGATGAGGTCGTTGAGCTTGCAAAAGCACTCGAGTTAGCAGGCGTGACCATCATCAATACAGGTATTGGCTGGCACGAAGCGCGAATTCCAACCATCGCAACTTCTGTTCCTCGCGCCGCATTTAGCTGGGTGACCGCTAAAATGAAAAAAGAGGTGAATGTACCACTCATAACAACTAACCGAATTAACACGCCAGAAGTTGCCGAAGATATTCTAAGTCGAGGCGATGCAGATATGGTTTCGATGGCAAGGCCTATGCTTGCTGACGCTGACTTTGTTAACAAAGCAGTACAAGATAAAAGCGACAGCATTAATATTTGTATTGCGTGTAACCAGGCCTGTTTAGATCATGTGTTTAAGCAAAAGCGTGCCTCATGTTTAGTCAATCCACGCGCGTGTTATGAAACAGAATTAAACTTTGAAAAATCAGAACAAACTAAAAAACTCGCGGTTATTGGTGGCGGAATGGCGGGGATGTCTTTTGCTATTTACGCAAAACAACGTGGTCATGAAGTGACACTATTTGAGGCGAAAGAACAATTAGGTGGTCAATTTAATTTAGCTAAAAATGTACCAGGTAAAGAAGAGTTTATTGAATCGCTTAAGTATTTTACCAGTGAATTAGATCGTCAAAATATAACGGTTCATTTAAATTCTCGTCAAACAGTTGAACAATTATCAGCTGCAGGATTTGATGAAGTCATTCTTGCCACCGGTGTGCTTCCTAGAATCCCAGCGATTGACGGCATCGACCACCCAAGCGTCTTCAATTACCAACAAGTTCTTAGCGGAGAAGCAAAAATTGGCAACAAAGTTGCTGTGCTAGGTGCCGGTGGTATTGGATACGACATTAGTGAGTTCTTGACTGAAAAGGGGGAATCCCATACGGAAAATCTAGCATTGTGGTTAGAAGAATGGGGAATTGATCAGAACATTACTCATCGCGGTGGAATCGACGGTGTACAACAAGTAAAACCTGAATCAGCACGACATATTTATATGTTGCAGCGTAAAAATGAACGATTCGGTAAATCACTTCAACCAACAACAGGTTGGATTCATCGTGCAGCGTTAAAGAAACGGACTGTTGAAATGATTGGTGGCGTTAGTTACGAAAAGATTGATGATAGCGGGTTACATATTTCAGTCGACGGCCAAACACAATTACTTGATGTTGATAATATCGTGATCTGTACCGGTCAGGAGTCCCAAAATCAACTTAAACAAGGGCTAGTTGATGCCAATATTACAGTACACCTAATTGGCGGTGCCGACTTTGCCGGCGAATTAGATGCCAAACGAGCAATTAGACAAGGCGCAGAATTAGCGGCGAGAATCTAGGCTCCCTTTTCGTTAATACCCGCTGTTTCAGCGGGTATTAACAGGCTATCAAGTTTCCTTCACGATCTTCATGAAACCCATCTCCGTCATTGTCTTTAGATAATCTAGTTCTACCTATTTTAGTCACAATAACAGCGCGATTAAAGCGAGCAGATTCATTAGCAAAACAAAAACGAAAAGTACCATTTTGATTATTTGTCCAACCGTTGGCGGTATATTGTAGATAACTTTTATTCTGAAATGCTCGCCAAGTTACTCGCAAGTTTTTAGAATTAGATTGAAAAAACCTAACAATCTTGTCATCGCTGTCTACTTTTCTATTACCGTTGCGATCGACAAAAATAAGCGCCCCTTCATTCCAATGCTTTTTAGACACACAGGCCAAGCCATCAATTGATGCGCAAAAGGTAACATTAGCTTTATGATTTAAGGCAAACTGACGAGCCATACGTTGCATCGTCACAAATTCATTGACATGCGTTGTCATATGACTTCTCAAAGTCATAGTCTTTAAAGAAGAGACTCCCAGGTGCATAACAATAATCATTATGGCCATGGCTACTATTAGCTCAACGATGGTGAATCCTTTTTGTCGAAAAGTCATATTTGCTCCTTGCAGTTAATACTTGACCAATTATAGTCAAGGGATTGCAAAGAGGAGCGTTGATTGATTTCACAATTTTTAATTTGTAAGTTTTACATCAACTTAAATTAAAAATAATTATGCTACTCTAATTGACACTCTAATAAGAAGGTTTGATGATTTATGAAAATTAACCCATTACTTGTATCTCTGTGCTTGTCAACTGGGCTAGCCAGCATGACGGTTAACGCCAGCGAACAAAAAACAATTATGGAAATTCAAGGAGCAGAAAATAACTCTCCCTTTGTTGACGTAGGCAATAAACAATATCAATCAAAAAATGCATTCCAAGTAACCGGCGTTATTACGCATATTCAAACCAAAGGTCTCGGACGCGATATTCCAAGCGGCTTATATATCCAAGATGCTAAAGGCGACAACAATCCTGCCACTTCAGATGGTTTATTTGTGTCTTTTGATGTTAATGCATTGTCAGCATTACCACTTCAGGTTGGCCAAACCATTACCGCAACCGGAAAGATCAAAGAAGCCTATCATTGGACACAACTAGCAGCCCAAGACATTTCTATTAGCGATGACGCAATACAAATAATTCCTGCAACGCCTATCATTTCATTGGCTACTGATAAGCACTTAAGTGATACGTTAGAGCGTTATGAAGGAATGCACGTAGCAATTGCTAACGATGATAACTTAATAGTCAGTCGTAATTTTGGCTATGACCGAAATGTACGCCGTAACAACCTAGCACTTGCTGTTGGGGCTATTAATTTCCAACCAAATCAGCAGTATGCTCCAAATTCTAAATCGTCAAAGCGACAAGCTATCGATATCAAAAATAATGAATTGATTATAGAATCTTTTAGTAAAGCACCTGCAGGAAAAATCCCTTGGTATCCTTCATTTGCTCAAAGCGCCAACGGCGTAGATTATGACTATATTCGCATTGGTGATTCTGTTGCAGACTTGACTGGCGTAATTGGTTATTCCCACAATAATTTTCGTTTGTTTGTTCAAAGCACTGCAACAAGCGAAAACTTTAAACACAACAACCCTCGCACAATGGCACCAACGCTCAAAGACGGTGACATAAAAGTCGCGACCTTTAATGTACTAAATTACTTTAATTCTCCATTTGGCGGCGATAAAAACCCATTGGGACAAAATCGCGGCGCTAAAACCCTTGAAGAATTTTCAATGCAACGTGCAAAAATTGTTAAAGCAATTGTTGCCCTTGACGCTGATATTATTGGATTAATGGAGATTGAAAATAATGGCACTCAAGCTAATTCGGCATTAAAAGACTTACTATCTCATGTCAACAAAGAGCTACCATTGGATAAGCAATATACCTTTGCGAGCAATAGTGAAAAATACAATGGTACAGGCGCGATAACGTCACAAATTATCTATCGTAGCGAAGAGATGTCTCTTGCTAACTATCAAGTAATTACCATGCCACAGCAGGATGCTCCAACGGTTGGCAAAGAAAACGGTAAAAACTTTATGCGCAACGCCGTAACGCCAACATTTAAGCTCAAAGACAGTGGTGAACTGCTAACAGTGTCGGTCAATCACTTTAAATCTAAGGGCTCAACGTGTTGGGAAGATGTTGCCTTGCAAAATAGTAAAGACGTTGATCATCAAGGAAGTTGCGAGCACTTTCGTGTCTCTGGCGCTTATCATTTAGGCCAAGCCCTTGAAAAAATCGAAGGCCATAAATTAATTATTGGTGATCTAAATTCTTATGCGCTTGAAGATCCACTTGCAGTATTGACAAACCGTCAACACTTACCACAATCCTATGAACTTCGCGCTGCTAGAGATACATTTATTGGTGGTGATTCAGAAAAAGGGAAATCTTTACATGGTAAGAATGGCGCTGTTATTAATAAATCTTTTGGTTATATCAATACCATTCGCGAACTACACCCTGAAGCATTCGGCTACAGTTTTTCAAATGTTGTTGGCACTTTAGATTACGTTTTAGCGTCACCATCCCTTGCTGACCATATTGTCGATGCGACTGAGTGGAATATTAACTCCCCAGAATCTACATTGTTTGAATATGGCACACGCTATACTGGCGATATGAAAAAATACGCTGATGTGTATCGCTCGTCAGATCACGACCCTGTCATAATTTCATTAAACTTTAGCAAACCTTTGAAAGACGATAGCGGTAATACAGGCATCGCCGTCTTGTTGATAGGTCTAGGCCTTTTAATACGCCGCAGACTCGCTAAATAACTCATCAATAAAAAGCCGCTAATCACTGTCTTATTGCAATAAGATTAGTGATTAGCGGCTTTTTATTTTAGTTTTTATTTAACGAATTAAGCTATCAACTGATGCTTTACCACCGCCATGCTTAATCAAATAAAGTAATGGCACTAACCACATAATATGAGTTGGCCACGCGTCTGGGTAAACAAATATTTGAATAACCAATGTCATTCCTAGTAATGCAATAGCACTTAAACGCGTGAATAATCCAAGAATAATCGCACCACCTAAGAAAAACTCACCGTACGTCGCCAAATAAGCAGCGATATCACTTGGAATAATAGGCAGTTCATATTCATATTCAAACAATGTAAACGTTGAATCTGATACATTAAAGAATTGCCACTTTTGTCCTAAGATTGTACTACCATCTATCTTCGTTTGTGCGCTGCGCCAAAAAACTAAACCTATTGCGATACGCGCGACTAGCGCAATAATATCTTCAGGAATTTTACTACATAATTGATTTAACGATTCAATGAGACTCTTCATAATATTTACCTTATGCATTAATTTTAAATGCGCTTAATATTTCTAAACTAAATAAGTAACCTAGCATCGCACCAAGCTCACTCTCATCAAGTTCTCGTTGGGCATTGCTCGCATCTTCTTGAGTCGCTTGCCAAGCTTCTCCAATGGTTTTATTAAGGCTTAATTGCTGTAATAAATAAAAGCAATTTTCCTCTAAATTAACTATTTGTACGTTATACCCTTCACGAAAAATAGCTAAATTTGCTGCTTGGCAATCATCAAGGTTAATAACTTGCTGCTCTTCTTGTTGATTTTGACGCCATATTTCATCAATCGGCCACGGTGAAGACAATAATGCTAAGGAGCCTACACATGTAAACCTCACCTCGCCTAGCTGCTCAGGCGCGACGCTCGCCAACTGTTGAGGATCTAAGATATCACTATCAGCTTGGTGATAAGCTTGGTTGTAATTGAATTCTAATTGAGCAATATCCGCTAAAAACGGCAAGTTTTCACATGGTGGATATTTACCAATAAACTCACTAAATTTTTCACCGTAATGTAATAAAGCTGCACGTTTAGGTGGATACCTACGCACGAATTCAATTGCAGCCCCTTTAAAACAGGCTTCTCCAACGAGTTTTTTAATGACAGGATATAAATCAGCTAACGCTGTTGTAAGCGAATGCATGACATTGTTACGATAAATTGCCAATCGTAATTTAGCTTCGTCCTGTGCATCACTTAGCTCGCCTTTAGGCGCAAATAAACTCATCAATTGATGACAATCATTATCTACATTGTCAGATAACAAACTATGTTCCATTAGTGATTGAAACTGCTGTAAATTTGGCTTATTCATAGGTATCCAACGCAACATCTATTTTCTTTAAATAGCTATTGGCTATGTCAGCTTGCTCTACAAGCTCTTGCCATGCAGGGACATCATTATCCCATTCAATTAGCGTTGGTTTAGCACCAATTTTATCTAATGTATATTGATAGAGCTCCCATACTGCATCACAGACTTTTGAGCCATGATCGTCAATACGAATTTCTTTATCATGCATTGCCTGCACGCTATGTCCCGCAAGGTGGATTTCACCAACCGATACAGGTGCAACAGCATCAATATATTCTTTAGCATCAAAACCGTGATTCATCGCACTCACATAAACATTATTAACGTCAAGTAAGATGCCACACCCCGACAGCTGCGCAATTGACACCAAGAATTCAGGTTCAGAAAATTCATTGTAGTTTAGCTCAAAGTAACTAGAAGGATTTTCAATTAAAATCTGACGCCCTAATACATCTTGAGTATGAGAAATATTATCAACAAACACTTTCAACGATTCTTGTGTATAAGGCATTGGCAACAAATCATTTAAGCTATAAGTGCCATGACGACTCCAAGATAAATGCTCGGACACTAGCGCTGGTTGATATCGATTAACCAAGGTTTTCAGGTCGGCTAACTGACGATCACATACGCCATCAAAGCTACCTAAAGATAATCCAACGCCATGAATTGATAATGGATAATTTAGACATAACTGTTCTAAATGGTGATGAAATATTCCACCTTTCCCCATGTAGTTTTCTGCATGAATTTCAAACCATGCGACATTGGTTTGCTGGTTAATGATAGATTCGAAATGTTGAGGTTTGAAGCCAACACCAGCGAGCGCTGGCATTGACTGACTTAATAGATTAGACATTAGGACTAATGGCTATTTCTTTGGCTTTAAACTACCGCCAACGATCTTTTCACATGTACCTTTAGGAACAAACATCCAAGCATCTTTTTGTGCATCTTTTGTTGAAGAACCTGCACATGACGTACCAGGGCCAGCTTTACAATCGTTTTGACCTGCTTTAGCAACCCCATAACATTTTTCTAGTTTTTTACCTTTAGCTTCTGCATCAACAGAAGTAAGTGCAGCTAGAGAGATAGCAGCAGCGATAGCACCGGTAACTAATACTTTGTTAGACATAATTTATTCCTCGTGTGTTGTATAGGTGTTTATACGTTTTACATAATCAATTGCTATGCTCAACTTACTTTAAAAGACCTGCATAGCAAAAAATAATTTCAATAAAAATAACTTATTTGTTTAATTACTATAAAGCTAAGCAGTCCTATTAACAACAACCCTATGAAATAAAGGGAATTAAAAACTAATATTATTAGGGCCTGTTGATCTTTCGAGGATGAATTTTGTGCAAATGACAAGGCTTGTTCGTGATTTCTACGGCGTTATCGCCGCGGCAGTGTGCTCCTGCACTGCTCTAATGTGACCATCCTTGGTCAAATACTAGCTTAGCCCACTAAGCGACGCAGGTTCTGCCTTGTATAAAACCCGAATAATTCGCTGCAAAAACCTTCACCAAAGATCAACAGGCCCTAATCACCGTTAAATAATCATTAGCGTTGCTATGCAAGTTTTTTTCTCAATTCTGCTATCCGTGTTCGGCCAATTGGTAGGTTATCGCCGGTTTTAAGGATAAGCCAATATTTACTGCCAGCTTGGGTCTCAATGGACTTTATTTGATGCAGTGGCACGGCATATGAACGATGAGTTCTAATGAAATGCTCAGGCAGTGTGGCCAACAATTTATCGAGATTTTTATCGTGAAGAATTTCTCGATTATCGACCGTGATAATGTGGGTGTAATGCCCTTCGGCACGCAGATAATTAATGTGTTGAATCGCTAATAATTCTGATTTTCCTAGATGTTTGTAGGTGAGGTATTTACTGCTTCCTACTTGTGTATTATCAAGTAATCGATTGATTGCAGTTTGAACGCGCTCAAATGTAAATGGTTTTGCGACAAAATCTAAAACGCCTAGATCAAAGGCTTCGATTGCACGGTCGCTATTGGCCGAGACAACAATGGTATGAAAACTCTCGCACAGCTTTTCTTTCAATAAACTAAAGCCGTCCTTACCTTGTAAGTTAAGGTCTAAAAATAAGACATCGATGGTATGGCCTGCTAGAAAGTCATCAGCATCGTCTAATGTGTTTAATACGGTTAACTTAAATGGTTGGTCGCCAAATGCTTGGCTTACAAAGCGCGTTAAGCGTTTTGCAATCATGAATTCGTCTTCAACAATTAGTGCATTAATCATTTTTTAGCTCGTGTAGTGTGTCGTTCAGTCGTTTTAGGGGGAATGAAATATCGATATGCCACATGTCATCGATTATTGACGATTTCATGCTCCATCGATCATTAAAGCTTTCATTAAGTCTCGCGTCGATGTACTGACTGCCGATGCCGAGGCGAATATTATTGCCGTGAACTTGCTTATCTTTCTTAGTATCTATCGGCGCTGTAAACGATAGCGTTTGTTGCGATTGATTAATGGTTTGCACTAAAGACAAAGTAACATCACCACGTTGATAATGGTTGTGCGAAATTGCATTTTCGACGAGTGTTAAAATGATGCCCGGTGGAATAGCGGCGTGCTGTAAATTAGCATCGATTACTAAAGAGTATTCAATGTTTGTTCTATAACTCATGACTTTAAGGTGTGACTGACACAGCGCAATCTCATCTTTTAACGTAATAATTGATTGAGCTGAGGTCGCCGCCATGAATCTAAATTCATCGGCAAGGGCATTAATAAACTTTACGGCGGTTGCTGGTGATTCTTCAATCCATTCTTCAACGGCTGTCAGTGTATTCAAAATAAAGTGGGGTTGAAGGTTTCGTTTAACTAATTCAAGCTCTAATCGATTGGCGGTTAACTGGCTCTGGATTAATTGTTTGTGCCTTTGGTTCATGCTTTGGGCTAGCGTATACAGCATAAGACAGAGTAGAGCGCTGAATGAGAGAAAGAAATATTGATCCATGTAGGAATACATATTAATCGATATAGGGGCGATAAATAAGATGAGTCCACCTAACATTAATATTGCATGTTGCTGTTTAGCAAGTGTCGCGTAGATAGTAATACCTAGCGCGCTCCCCACACCAATGATAAAGACAATTAAACTCCTGTTATCAAATCCATCAATGGACACTAGCGTTATGAACTGACCAATAACGACGAGCGATAGCCATATTATTTTTTGACGAGATTTAAGTTGATAAAACCAGCTAAAGAATAGGGTTAGTAATAACGATGCGAGACAAGATAGCAATAGCACGAGCTGTAATCTCGGGATCTGCCAGTCGTAAGTGTAGGGAGCTAAACCTCGCCAAGACTCCGTAAGCAATAAGCATAATATCGTAAGGCAAAGTCCGCTAAAAATAAGATAACTAGCCTGTTTAAAACTGGTGAAATATAGAAATAATGAATACAAAGCCACTAACAATAATGCCCCTGACATAATGAGTGGGCGACTGGCTTTTTTATAAGGGAGTTGAATGAGTTGCTCGTAATCTGTGACTAAACTAAAAAAGGACCCATTATCTAAGCCTAAAGGCACGTGCTGGCTCGATACTCTTAAGCTCAACGTGTGTTTTCCTGGTCTACTTAGTGTTGGTGGAATCAACATTATTTTATCAATGATTCCAGGGGTTTCAGTCGATTTAGAAAGACCAACAACACCATTTTTAGCAATGAGCTGTCCATCCCAATACGCTTCAAAGGATCCTAAGATACTTACAAAAACACCAAAGTTTTGAGTGGATTCATGTCGATGAGGTAGCTCAAAGTCAATTTGAAACCAAGAGATATCAGGTCGAATAACAAATCCATTAAAAGCGTGCTTTTGCCACTGCGATTTGTCAGTTATCGGATAAGCGTATTCAGGCTTGTCATCATTAATGACATGGTAGGTGTCGCTAGCAATTAAAATCGGCTGCTTGGCATGGAGTGAAAATGTGAATAAGCAAATCATGATCAAATAAACAATACGCACAATTAGTTTCTCTTTTAATGTTTAACATCATGATATCAAGGAATGTGATTTCTCATGAGGCGTTGAAGTGAGTCATGAGCAGTTGAGGAAATATCACCACAAATACGCAGATTTATCCATCACTATGAGCTTACTTTATTCTTGATGGTAGAATTTTATGACACTTTATACACAAACAATTCGGACAATGAAAACAAGCCTAGTTATCTTATGCATGGCGGGCTCATTAGGTGCTAATGCTTATGATGTGAAGGATACAAAAATCACTAATTATGATGAATTACTTGGAAAGTTTACGGCACCAAACGGTTCAAAACACAGTTATGATGCATTTCTTAAGCATTTTAAAGTGTCAGGCCTTAGCTTTGCAGTCGTAGATGATTATCAGGTGGTTTATAGCCACAGCGTTGGTGAAAAGGCTTTTGGTAGTCAGGAGTTTATCGATAATAATACGGCATTTTCGACGGCATCAGTGTCAAAGCCCGTGACGGCAACCATTGCCGTTATGTTGGCAGAGCAGGGCAAGCTGGACTTAGATGTCCCCGTAGCTCGTTATCTAAAGCGCTGGAAAATGCCTGCGTCACCTTTTACTGATAAATCGCCTATAACGATGCGTCAATTGCTATCTCACACGGCCGGTATGAGTCAGGGAGGTTATGCTGATTTTCATTTAGGTGATGATATTCCAACGACGTTAGATACCTTAAATGGTTTAAAACTTCCTCGTTATAAAAAACCAATAGAAGTGATGTTTGCGCCGGGAACGCAATGGGAATATAGCGGTGGTGGATATGTTATTGCTCAAATCGCGCTTGAAGATATTACAGGTAAATCGCTGCAAGTGTTGGCTCAGGATATGTTATTCACACCGTTAGGCATGAAAAATACGACGATGTATCAACATGGTCATCCTAAATTTTTAACTAATGTTGCTAAGGTACATGACGCCAAACAAAACGTGATTCTAGATGGTATTCCTATTTGCCCGCAAATTGCACCATCAGGCATGTGGAGTACGCCACATGATATGGCAAAGTTTACTATTGAAATACAGCGGGCATTAGCTGGCGAAAAAACTGACGTAATCTCATCTTATGTTGCGCAGCAAACAACTAACATCGCGACATTAGATACAACAGGCGGTTGGGCTGCTGGTTGGATGCGACTTGAAGCACAAGGTAACATCGATTGGTTCTCTCATGGTGGCTCGAATACCGGTACTGGCGGACAGGTGATGGCGAGTATGAAAGGCGGAAAAGGTATTATGGTATTTATTAACGCCTTCACCCCACAACGTAACCCTGCAGTTGCGGCACTCATTAAGCAAGTTGTTCATGCTTTATCGTGGGAACAGTCGGTGAAATCAACCGATAAGTCATCGCAACAAATAATTGAGCAGATAACTGGACGCTATTTATCACCGTTTGATCAAGTGGTAACCATCACTGCCAATAAAGGCATTTTAACTTATGTCGATCCGTTGAGTATTGGTGGTGGACGCTATGAAAGTGAAATGTACCATCAGGGAAACGGACAGTTTTTATTAAATGAAAAAGCAAATGTTGTGTCGTTGCAAACTAACCCGACAGACAAGTTTGAGTATTTAACATTGACGCGCCCATCGACGAACTTACGTAGCTTTGCTATGCGAAAACTTAAGGGTGATGAGTTATTACCTTTTGAAGTTGCTTTAAAAGGTAGCGTGCAACAAAGCTTAAACGCTTATCAAGCATGGAGAAAGAAAAAGCCAAACTCTCGTTTTTTAAGTGCTAATGCCATTAATAATGCTGGGTACAGTGCACTGAGACAAAAGAATATCAAAGGGGCAATTAATTTAATGACCGTCTATACCGAGCTTTATCCGCAAGATGCTAACGCATTTGATAGCTTGGGAGAAGTTGTGATGGCAAGTGGTGACAATAAGCAGGCTATTATGTGGTACCAAAAATCGCTTACATTAAATCCTGCCAACGATAATGCGAAAAAGATGATTGAAAAGTTACTTAAAAGATAGGGCGCTTTATAAAAGAGGTGAAACGAATGTTAGCCTCAATTTGAAACTCTCAGTCAAATCAATCACGCGCGCTTCATTTTACACTAGGGTTAATATTACTAACCGAGAAGTAAAATGAAGCGAATCGTAAGTTTTTTATTGATGAGTGTTGTGGCTTGGAACACAAATGCCACCGTGACAGCGGTTGAGGCCTTTAAGCAATTAAATTTCCAACATAAAAAGACTAATAACGTTAGTAGCTATTTTATGAAGGAAAGTAGTCAACATTTACCCATAGCAGAAGATATCGTTACCGATTCAATTGCATTTTACCAACAGCTATTTGGCCAATCATTTCAAATCTCATTAGCATTGCCAAATAGATCAGGGTTTAAGGCGTATAAAGCGTTAACAGGTGATCGACCGCCGTACGGAATGCCTTATGTTCGCCCAAATGGCGATGATAAAAATCACTATGTTGTCATTCTTCCTGCCACTAAATTAGGAGTTATCAGTCAATCGGTTATCGACTTAAAGGACAAGGCATCATTAGTCACTAAGAAATCAATCATTGATACTGGCCATAGTTTTGAGCAAGCGGCGACAATTTTTCCTTATATCATTGGCGCTCATGAAGTTAGTCATGTGTATGTGCGAAATTACGGTATTCACCCCATTAACGCATGGACAAATGAATTCCTTGCGCAACTTGGTGCGTACGTTTACTTGGCCGAGCGAAAGCCTAAATTAGCGCGTTTATTTGAGTTAACAAGTTATCAAATTAATGCTGAGAGTTATCAACCAGAAGATAGTTCATTAGAGCGATTTGAGCGTCTCTATTCTGGTGTTGGTGCTAAGGATTACGCATGGTATCAAGGTATGTTTTTAAAACTTGCAATCATGGCTTATAAGGAGCACGGCACAGATATTTTTAACGTTCTCAAGAAGCAGTTTCCAGCTGGTTTAGTGGCAGGTAACGCCGATGTGGCAACGCGTTTGGCAACGGAAAGAGCGCAGTTTTTGCAAGTTATTCCAAATTACGATGACTGGTTTAATGCATTTAAACAGCAGCAGTAACGATTTGAGTAAAAGTAATCTGCTATTTGCAATTGAACGGCACAATCATTAATTTAGTAGTTCGATGAATTGGGTTGGTAATTGTGTGACTATTGATGATAATGCTCTATCACTAGAGCAACGATTAAATGATTGGAATGAATCATTAACGCTGTCGTGTGGTCAATACAGCACGCAGCTTTCGGACGTTGTGTCTTTTACTGGTTGCGTTAATATCAGTGAAGTGTCTGATATTGAATTGTCATCAATCTCTACTAATGCACGCAGTATTATCAAGCACAGTGTTGACGAACCAGACGATGGTTTTTTTCATTATTTTATTGTATTGCAGCAGCGTGGTAGCTCTCAGTTTGAACAAGCTGGGCGGCGAATATTACTCAACGCTGGCGATATGACTATTATGGATCAGCGACTTCCTTGTAAATTGATTCACGATGGGGAAGTTAAACATTTATCAATTCACGTGCCCATTAATTTAATAAAAGATTATATTAATGAAGGTGATATTGACGTCGCGCGCAAAATTAATATTAAAAGCGGTATGGGATTTCTGCTGAAGATTTACGTAGAACAGTTGGATTTTTCTCGCCATCACGATAACGATCAACTAGCCCTTGAAAATGATCAGCAAAGCTTGATTAATTTATGGGGCAATACAATGCCAAACTCTGATTGCTTAGTGACCAGACGCTCAATGAGCAATATTCAGTTCAACCAACTAAAAATCGCCCTGTATCAGCAGCTGTCGGATCCCAATGTTAATATCGAACATATTGCCAAACAGCATCATATTTCTAAGAGTAAACTTTACCGCTTTTTCGCCAAACAACAGTTAACTCCTAATGCTTGGCTAAAGCAGTTACGTTTAGATTATGCTTCTCGATTAATGAAAGAAAAGGTTTGGTTTAACAAACCTATTATCGAAATCGCAAATGGTGCAGGGTTTAATGATTTAGCGCACTTTACCCGCTCATTTACATCATTTAGTGGTTTATCACCACATCGTTACCGCACTGATTACTTTAAGAATAAATCTATTTAGTGACCATTTTGACAAAATCACTATATGACGTAGGTAAGTAATTTAAATAAAGCCGATTCATCGTGCCATCATTAATCATCTCGATAATCTTGGCATCGAACTTATTCATTAACACTGATTTATTATGATTGAAGACTAAATAAAGTTCTGCGGTATCAATAACGGGTGTGAGCATCTTAAGTTTGACGTCGTGTGTTATTTCTAGGTTTTTAGCGGCGAAAGGATCTAACAAAATGTAATCGAAACGTTTTGCTTTGAGCATTTTTACAAGAATACTTTCAGATTGGGCATAGAGCTTATTCCACAGTTTAAAAGAAGCGATTTTCTCTGTGTAATCGTAACCTTTCACCATCGCTACATTTTTGTTTTCCATCGCAGCCCATGAAAACTTCGATTGTTCAGCATCGCTTCGTACATATATCGCTAAAGGATAAAAGGCTGTTGGCGTGGGGCCGTGAATGAAATCATCGCTGTGAGTATTATCGATTAGTGCATCCATTGAACCATGCTTAACTAATTTCATACAGCGCTGCCACGGCATTGATTTTACATCGATCTTCATGCCTAGGCGTCGAAAAGCTTCCGAATACACATCAATGGATAAACCATGAGTTAACGTGCCATGTTTGCTATTGGTAAACGGTGGCCAATCAACACCGCAGAGCTTCACCGTTGTGGCAAAACATCGATGGCTAATTAGGAGTACGAATAGAACAAGTAACGTTTTTTTCATTTTGCCTTAGCATATTAAACTTCTAGTTTCGTAAAATAACAAATGTACCAAGGTGAGTCGAGTATTAAGAGGAGAAAACTCCCCCTCTAAATGTTTGATAGATATTTAATTTTCGTTAAAGACTAACAGGGCGCTTTATTGTCACACTGTGGCTTAACGGCGGGCATTTCAGCTTTGCGCTCAGAGTAGCGATTGACGAGATAATCAGTTTTGTTACGCGTTAGCAGCGTGAATTTCACTAACTCTTCGCAAACATCGACGATACGCGCATAGAAAGGTGAGTCCTTCATACGGTTATTAGCATCAAACTCTTGCCACGTTCTTGCAATTGAAGATTGATTAGCAATGGTGAACATGCGCATCCAGCGGCCGAGAATACGCAGTTGATTAACGGTATTAAATGATTGCGAACCACCTTCAACTTGCATCACGGCGAGCGTTTTACCTTGCGTTGGACGTACGGCGTCTATGGAGAGTGGTACCCAGTCGATTTGGTTTTTCATGATGCCGCTCATGCCGCCGTGTTTTTCGGGCGAGCACCACACTTGACCTTCTGACCAAGTCATTAATTCACGTAGTTCTAGTACTTTGGAGTGATTGTCATATTGGCTGTCGGCTACTGGCAAATCTTGCGGATTGAAGATACGGGTTTCACAGCCAAGTTTTTGCAAGATACGTGCGGACTCTTTTACTACCAGTCGGCTCATTGAGCGCTCACGTAATGAGCCATACAACAGTAAAATACGTGGTGGGTGTGTGAGCTCTTCACCATTGTTTAGTGCGGCTAGTGTTGGAATATCAAATGCGTTTTCAACAATGTTAGGTAAATCAGTCATCTTTTTTTCTGCTTTTAAAATGGAATGTATTGCTTAAGACGAAGCAAGATTAAAAAAGACGACTTTATTTATAAAAATAATCAAAAAACAATTTCTAAACCGATGGCAAGCATCGCCATAAAACCCAATAACTGGCCTATGCAGGTAAGCGGTTTAGAATAGTTTTTTTGCATCTTTAAACCAAAAACAAAGCGCAGTAAATCAACTCGTTTAATCAACTCAAACAAACTAAAGCAACCGACGATTGTTAATACAACAACGAGTAGAGGCTCAATAATTGGACCAAGCGATAATGCTGTGAGTTGATAGCCAATGACGATTATTAGCGTTTGGTGAATGATATAAAACGGGTAAACAGCATCATTTAAATAACGTAGTAGCGACGAGGATTTATTGAGGTAATGATGAGCAAAACCAAAGGCGCAGAATACGCCCAATATACGCATCATATTGTAAATTAGCAGACCAATGAGGTTTAGCCATTCAGGTTTACCTTCTGGTTGAAGCCATATTAGGTTGTAAAATGAAATGACGGTAATTGCGCAGGTGATGAGTGCAATTAATAGTGGTTTTCTTAATGTCGTAACGCGTTGCCAAAATAGATTATGCCACCCAATGAGATAGCCATAGAGCATACAAGTAAATCCAATGGCATATCTTGTTTCGTCGTCGGGTAAGGCGAGCTGAAAGATAAATAGTGGCGCGGTAAATACTAATACAAGCAGCACAAAATGTTGCTGCATTACCCAGTTTGTGAAACGCGTAACCCATGTCGCGTTAAGTAATGGCATTATCAGTAAAATAATTAGAGAGTATTTCCACAATGAGCGTAAAAACCACAGATGATTGACGTCGATATGTGGCCAGATCCCAGAGGAGTATTTATTAAAAAGTTGCGTGTCAGACGAGTAAAACTCCAGCATGAACTGCCAATAGCTTATCGATAGGTCGTTATTTTGCGTCATTTCGACATAAAGCTGAGGCGGCACGACGATCAATATGCCAAATAAAAGCGGTATTAATATGCGCACCGAACGTTGATAAACGAAATGAGCAACGGTGACTTTAGCCATGATGAATTTGATGGCTATGCCTGCGATGACCCAAAGAATTATCATGCGCCATGGCTGAATTAGCAACATCACGCTTTCTAAAGTTTCACTGCGATATTGACTCTTGGCGTGAAAACCCCAATTTTCAACGTAGAACATACCGCTATGAAATAATATAAGTAATCCAAAGGCGACTACGCGAAGCCAATCGAGATCATGGCGTCGTGTTGGTAGTTCGGTTAAGTCAGGTGTGAACCCTTGTTTTAATTTGATGAAAAATTGGGAGTTTATTAGCGACATTTCTCTATTCTATTTGATGATTCGGCATGGACACTTTGCCAATTAAAATATCGATTAACATGCAAAAAGTGCTGTATTTACAATAGATAGGGACAAGCGGCAATATAATGTGATGAAATGAACATTAAGATTTTTTATTTTTCTGTCTAACCTATTAAACTGGCGCAATGAGTAAATTAAATCACTTTCAACAATATAAAACGGCTTATGAAATAGGGACTATCTGTCTGCTATTTTTTATCAATAGTTTGCTATTAGCTACCTCCACCATTATGGAAGCAACGAGAGATTCTAAGACGATGTCGTTTCAGATCTGGGAACCATTTTTATGGGAGTTCTCAAGTGCAATAAGTGCTTTGTCGTTATTTCCTTTAATCATTGTCGCGTTTAAACGCTGGCCTATTGGTTGGGGAAAACTACTGCATACCGCTAAATTTATTGTTCTTGGTTCAATTGTTTTCTCATTGCTTCATGTTGCCATTATGGTGGCAATCAGAGAAAGCGTGTATTGGTTAATGGGGGCTAACTATGACTTTGGTGATGTGTGGTTTGAGCTACTTTATGAATACCGAAAAGACTTATGGAGCTTTATAGGCTTTGTAATTTTTATTCAGGGTTATGATTTTATTTTCAGTCGATTACAAGGTGAGGCGACTGCTGTCAGTGACAATGAAGATGACGTAGAGCCGAAAACACTAGAGCGCCTACTCGTTAAAAAGCTGGGTAAAGAGTTCATTGTTAACGTTAAAGACATCGAATGGTTAGAGTCGTCAGGAAACTACGTTAACTTGCACAGTAAGGGACGTATTTACCCGATGCGTGCAACACTCACTAAGTTAATTCTACAAATTTCAGAGCAAGGTTTTTGTCGAATCCATCGCAGTGCAGCCGTTAATATGAGTTGCATTGATTCTATTACGCCAACCGGCAATGGCGACAGTGAAATTGCGTTGGTTAGTGGTAAAAAATTAAACTTGTCCCGTCGCTATAAAGAGCACTTTAAATTTAAGTTGTGACATCAATATCTCTTGATGAAAATGTTGGCGTACACTGGCGCCTTGTCTGTATGACGACTTTTATACCTTTCCTGTTTTCCTTTGATGTTCCTTTTACATAGGATTTGTTATGTTATAACATAATGGTGTTGCAAACGCTGCACTATTAATTTGTCTTAGAATCGCCTCAGGAAATAGATAATGAAAAGAGTTTTACTGTCGTTTTATGCTGTAGCTTTGACAGCAATCTTTTGCCTTTCAAGCCAAGCTAGTAACAAGCTTTTTCATGAATTTTCGCAACGGTTCTTTGATGATTACGCCGTTCAAACAGCACTTGATATGGTTAATGTTATTCCGGGATTTCAAGCTGATTTTGGCGAATCAGTTCGTGGACTATCCGGTGGTGGCGGCAACATTCTTATTGATGGAAAAAGGCCATCGGTAAAGTCAGGAGATATCAGTGATATTCTGAGCAATATACCAGCGCAAGATGTGGCCAAGATTGAATTAATTGTTGGTAGTTCAGGTTCCGGCGATGCGGCTGAAAAGAGTAATGTAATTAATATTATTCGTGCAAAATCAGCGTCGAGTTTACGAATCGAAGGAACAGAAAATTATGTCGACGAAAGCCGTGTTCAGCCCAAGTTACTCGTCAATTATAGTGGCCATTGGAACCAATGGCGCTTCCAAGTTGATAGCCTTTATAACACTGAAAAAATACCAACGTTGGCAACGGTGGATACATTCGATGCTACAGATTTCGGTGTTGATAGATACGTTCAATCTCAAGTATCAGATCTTGATGAATACACCTTAACGACCAATGTGTCTCGTCAATATGATAAATCAGAGTTAGCTATTTACAATAAATTGAAATGGAGTCGTTATCAGCCACTCACTAAGCGGCGTAAGAATTTACAGCAATTGCATTATTTTCTTAATGACCGTGATAGTGCATATATCATGGGAGAACTAGGCATTGATTATGACGTTGAACTGAGCAATCAGTGGCGCAGTCGATGGCAAGGTATTTTTCTTGTTAATCATTGGGATGTAGAGCGTTTAACCCTCGACGACATTGTGTCTGACATTGGCAGTCATCAACGCCGATATGATTATGTATTTGATCGCAATAAAACCGAGACTATTTTAAAAAGTACTTGGCGTAATAGCGCTTTGTTGTTTAATCCAGAGTTTGGCGTTGAAGTAGCGCATAATAAAAGCAAGTTTACGACTGATTACAGCAAAGTTGAGCACGGCGTTCGAGAGCCCATTACTTTAGCTGCTGCTAACGTAATGGTCGAAGAATTGCGCGGTGATGTGTTTGTAAGAGGCTTACATAAGCTTTCATCCCAATTTTCGTTGAATTTTGCTATGGCCGCTGAATATTCTAAGTTGTCAGTTTCGGGCGGCGCGTCGAATCAGCAAAATTATGTCTTTGCAAAACCGAGTGTTGCTTTGGTTTATTCTTCTCCTAATCGCTGGACGTGGCAAACACAAATTGCGCGTAGTGTTGGGCAGTTAAACTTCAAGTTATTCGCGGCACAGTCCAATCAGGTAGATAATAGAAATACCGCAGGAAACCCGTCAATAAAGCCGGATACAAAAGTTCGATTAACTAGCCAAATTAATTATTCATTCTCAAGTAAAGGGGCAATTAAGCTCGAAATATTTCGAGATTGGCGTAAAGATGTGTTGGAGCAAATAGTATTGCCATCTGGTGACATTGGTATTGGAAATAGTGGTGATGCTAGCGTTGTAGGCTTATCTTCGCAATTGACATTGCCAATAGATTACTTGTTGCCGAAGGGATTGCTATCGATTGATGCGCAATTTACCGATGGTGACTATAGAGACCTATCTACCGGGGTTTCTCGTCAATTGACGGCGACTAAACAACCAGATGTGAATGTAAGTATTCGGCAAGATAATACGTGGTATGGTTTGTCTTGGGGAGCCACCTATACCTTACAAACTACAACTGATCATTTTTATATTAGCGAATATAATCAAGTTGCTGAAGATGGGATATGGGCGGTTTATATTGAAAAAGAAATGATGAGTAACTGGCGATTAAGATTAGATGCTAATACATTGGGTCGGGCGTTAAATCAGAGTACCCGCTATTTTTATCCTCAACATCGAGCGCAAGAAGTGTCACATTGGCAGCGTAGATCGATCCAAAATCCTTGGCGGTTGGCATTGTCGCTTTCTGTGGTTATCTAGCCGTAACCACAAGGGTACAAATTTAAAATTAGCGACTTATTGATATAAGTCAATTATGGGTACGCTTTGTCAATTTGATTGTATACGATGTGATAGCATCGACATATTCACGTAATTTAGACAGATGGTGGGGCGGTCGTCGGTCAAACTTATGAAAGACAGTGCTTTAGACAATGTTGTCGAGCGCAGAGTTGTCACGTGTAGCAAAGAAACGACGTTGCGAGAAGCAACGAAGCTGATGCATCAACGACACTGCAGTTCGATCATTATTACCCAAGAAAACATTCCTATTGGTATATGGACAGAAGCCGATGCATTAAAGGTTAACATCCACCAATCAAGTATATTTGACTGCGAAATTTCGCGGTTTATGTCAACGCGCATCCACACTATTAAGATTGAGATGTCACTGAACGATGCAACCTTAGAGCTCAAGCGTAATAACGTTAGACATTTAGTGGTTGTAGCGGCGGATAATCAACTTGTTGGCATCCTTTCCCAAAGTGATATTGTCATTCATCAAGATGCAACATTGTTTTTGAGTATGACGCAGGTGCAAACAGTGTTGCCTGAGCATACTCAATTGCATTTCGACATGAGCGGGTCGTTAATTGAAGCTATTCGGCACATGGGCACTCATCAATGTGATGCGCTTGTGATCGTTGAGAATACAATACCCATTGGTTTATTAACGGAACGCGATGTTGTGCGGCTGATGGCGCTAAATCAGCTAAACCTTCCATTAATTGATGCTATTAGTAAGCCTCTTATCACAGTGCCCAAAGGCATGAGTTTACTGGCCATTCGTTCATTTATGGAAAAACGCCATATTCGACATTTAGGTGTCGATGATGACGATGGTTCATTGCTTGGTATCATTTCATTTTCTGACATTCTTAATCGTATTGAGCAAAGCTATGTCTCCCGTTTACGTAGTGCGTTAGCAAGCAGCGAAGCGTCGTTAAAAGAGAAAGAGTTTAATCTGCATATGGCGCATGCACTTATTGAAGCGTCAGATGATGGCATCATGGTGGCAGATGAAAATGCGATCATTCAGTCGGTAAATCCTGCCTTTAGTATTCTTACAGGTTACACGGAAGAAGAAGCCGTTGGTCAGCGAGCCAATCTTTTAAGCTCCGGTCAGCATGATAAGAGTTTTTATGACGAGATGTGGGAAACTATTGATCGACAAGGGCGATGGCAAGGAGAGATTTGGAATCGCCGTAAAAATGGCGAAGTGTATCCGGAATGGTTAACCATCACGCGTATTAAAGAACCGGTAAATCAAACGGTGCTTTATGCTGGTATTTTTAATGACATTACTGAGCGCAAAAACTCAGAAACGATGATCGAGCACCTTGCTTATTATGATCCATTAACCAAGCTTCCAAATCGCCAACTATTTTACGATCGTCTTGATGCCGCTATTCTACAAGCTAATGCACATCATACTCAGTTGGCAGTGCTGTTTGTCGATTTAGATCACTTCAAGCGAATTAACGATTCTCTAGGTCATTCAGTTGGCGATAAAGTGCTGTGTGAAGTCGCCGATTTATTTGCTGAGTGTTTATCGGAGGTTGATACCATTGCCCGTATTGGTGGTGATGAATTAGTGGTACTGCTCAATGATGTTCAAGAGCAAGCTGATGTATATCGAGCGGCACAGCGAATTGTTGATAGCCTCAAAAAGCCGTTAGCCATTGATGGTCGTGAGCTTGTGATGACCACTAGCGTTGGCTGTGCTATCTATCCGCAAGATGGTGATAGTCGTGAAGAGCTGTTAAAGCATGCAGACAGCGCAATGTATCGTGCTAAAGAAGAAGGCCGTAATAGATTCTGTTTGTTTTCAGCACAAATGAACGAACAGTCACAACGTCAACTGGCGATGGAGTCACGTTTACGTCAAGCATTAAAAAATGATGAATTTAACTTAGTTTATCAACCAAAGGTTAATGCGCAGACTTATGATATTGAGTCAGTGGAGGCGTTAATTCGATGGGACGATCCTATCAATGGCAGTGTGCCTCCTAGCGTGTTTATTCCGCTGGCTGAAGAGCTCGGTTTAATTGAAGATATCGGTCATTGGGTGTTAATTGAAGCCATGCGTCAAGGTAAAGCATGGCAAGAAGAGCATCGTTTATCGATGCGGGTGTCAGTGAATGTTTCTGCTCGTCAATTGATTACCGAATCCTTAGTTAAGCAAATTCAAGAAGGTCTTGATAACACAGGCTTCTCAGCGAGTTTACTTGATATTGAAATTACCGAAACCAGTGCCCTCAATAGCATTGAAACCATGATTAACTGTTTAACAGCGATTCGAGCAATGGGGGCAACGGTATCAATGGATGATTTTGGTACTGGGTATTCAAGTTTGAGTATGTTGACTAAGATGCCACTAGATTTTCTTAAAATTGATCGCAGTTTTATGGAAGGCATTCCCGGCAATATTGGTAATGAAGAGCTGATATCAACGATTGTGGTGATGGCGCATAACTTGAATTTACGTGTTGTCGCAGAAGGCGTTGAAACCTTAGAGCAGTTGCAATTTTTACAAGATTTAGCTTGCGAATACATTCAGGGATATTATTTTAGTAAACCAGTTGATGCCAATACGATTGTTAAGCTTATTCATCAAGGCGTAGCCCCTAGCAATGAGCTAGGGACTGAGCTTACTTAATGAGCGTGCTCTTCTTCGTTTTTAATACCTAACCAACTGATATTAGCTGGTGTGAAATCTAAACTAAGTGCAGTTGTGATATCGCCATCGGCTAAATCCACCGCCACAATAGTATTGGCTAATGGATCGCTAATATAAGCTGTGTCAGCGTGTTGTGACATAACTAAGCTAAAGCTTTGTCCATCAGGCATTGTTGATACATCTTGCTGCGTAAAATCAACACGTGAAGCGAATTCCCACTCGGTTTCACCGTCATGGTCATGAGATTCTAGTAAGGTTAAATAACCTTGATTGTCTAGAATAACAAAGACGTCACCATCAACTGAAAAGCCGTAAGACACTGGGGCTGCATCAGTCTGCGGTTGCCAATCGATTTCACTCATTGCGCCATTAACGGCGTCGACAGTCACTAATAGTGGTGTTGTATCACGTGCAGATGCGACACCAATAAGTGCATTGTGGCTATGGTGCCCATAAAGGCTGCCAACACGGCGCGAATCGAAGTTATCTAAATTGGCTATTTTGCTCACATCAAAATCATGGCCGTCGTCTTTGGCCAAAAATACGCCGTCACCACAACCAAAAGCAACGAAGTTTTCACTTTGCGCCGCGCCATGCAGGTTTGGACAAGTTGTATCGAAAATAACATCTTGCTCGTACTCATCGCCATGTTTGTGATAAACCGCCACTTGGTCTGGCAAAATTTTCGCTGCTGATGTGCTGGTGGCATCATCACGTCGCACTGTGGTTAAAATGAAATCGCCGCGAGGCTCTGCTACGCCGTGCATATTCATATCGAATGTAATCACTTCACTGTCTGTTTTAGCTGCAGTGATGTTTTCGTCAGTGAGTAAATTGACAGAAGCATTAGTGCTGGTATCGGCATTACCATCGTTAAAAATAGCCATCACACCTTCGTGTTTAACGACGTGAGTAGGCTGGCTGCTATCAATATGAAAATCGATTGTTGCAGGTGCTTGTTCATAATCATGCAAATGCGCGACGTGATCTTCGCGCCATAAACCACCATCAATAAATCCAGTGTGGCCGTTCTCACGATTGGTAATGACTAGGTAACGGTAGCCGGCGGAAGCAGTGATTCTACTGCCAGCGTAGGTCGTTGAAAACTGGCCAACTAGTTCACTATCGTCGAGATCAAATACTGATATTTGATCGCTATCAGGTGCGCTAATTGCCAATCGACCCAAACTATCGATGGTAATGTCGCCGCCGTTGCCGTGATTATGACCGTCATCTGGTGCTGGTTGTTCAGACTCTTTTTCATTGATGGTTGTTTTTGCGTCGCCACAACCTGTTAGCCAAAGGGTGCTGCATAGCGTTGCTATTAGGCTAAGTTTACATGTGTTTTTCATCGTTAGTTCCTTGTTTAAATTTGTTCGCTATCAAAATTAGAAATAAGCACGGAAGCCAACAGCTAGGCTTCGTCCTTGTCGCGGGGCAATGTCTTTCACAAAAGAGCTGTGCACTTTGGCGTATTCGTCGGTGAGGTTTTTTGCGGTGGCGTAAAATGTAATATCGTGATCCAAGAGCGGTAACTGATAGCTAACACCAAGATCTACCAAGGTATAACCGTTGGTTGCCGTTTCTAAATTGGCCACCTTGTCTTGTTCTTGATAGCGCGTAATATCAAGATGGGCACTAAAGCTCTCAAGTTGATATCTCAAGTTTGTGCCAAAGCGCAGCGGTGGAGTGCGCGGTAAATCACCGCCATTTTTCAAGCGTGCTCTGACGTAATCAGCGAAGAATGATGAAGACAATTGTTCGTTAATATTCCAATTAACTTGCGCTTCAAAACCGTGTAATGTCGCATCTTGTGATTTAAAGATGTAAACAGGGAGTTCACCTGCGCTATGGCCGCCGTGATCATGACCATGATGGTCATGTCCGTCACTACCAAACAAGCCTGTAGCAACTTGGTAATAGTAGTTGTCTACTTGGTTATAAAAGGCGTTAACAATAACGGCAACATCGCCCTGGGTTTTTCTAAAGCTGATATCAATGTTATTGGCTGTTTCTAAATCGATGCTTTGGTTGTTTAATGCAACTTCATTGTGATCGTTAAGGGAAAATAATGCGCCGACTTCATAACTTCGCGTACCAATGTGTGGACCAAATGATAGTAATTCTGATGCTGAAGGGGCGCGTTGTGAACGAGATATCGAGGCACCAACGTTATAGCCTTCAGTAAAATCCCACACTACACCTAGTGATGTAGTTATCGGCGTGAAGGTTTGCTCTACTGCGAATACACGTGTTAATTCAGTACTTTCTTCTTCGTGACCATGGTCATGAATCTCTGCTTCACCTGCTTCATCGTGACCATGAGCTTCCAAATGTGGTAGTCGAACATTTTTTGCATCTAACGTTACACGCTCTACTCGCGCGCCAAATTGAACAAGCACATCGTCAAAGTGACGCTCTTGCATCATGGCAAGCGCCATCATTTTTTGGGTAGATGGTGGCGTAAATGCTTCGCTGCCAATCGCCTCTATGTCGGTGTCTTTTGCGTGAAAACTTAGGCCGCCGCGCCAATCCATAATTGGGTGATGGAGTAAATCAACTTTCAGCTCTGTAGTATCATTGGCAAAGGTGGTGCCTACTGCGCCCGCTTCAATTTCTGCGTGTTTGTAATCGGTGTAAGAGGCCTTGAAATTAACAGCACTAAATAAACTGTCGTCAAAGTTATATTCACCGATTAACTGGTAGCGATTTTGCTCTAAATCAGCAAAAACTTGTGGCTCTGACTTTTCGTCATGATCGTGTTCATCTGCATGAGTTTCTTCTTCACCATGCGTATGACCAGGAATGCCGTATTCGCGGTTTAATTTACCAGCAGAAAGGCCGACGTAACCTTGGTCGAATAGGTAGCTGCCACCTAACGTAAAACTATTTGATTCTTCTGCGCTGTTTTCAACTTTATTGTGATGTTCGTTACTTGCGGCTGACTTTGGCGGCTCAGGGATACGATAATCATCTGATTCACGCCAAAAACCATCAGCATAAAATGCAAATGAATCGGTGCCATTTTTGACATTAAAAGCAGCTAATTTTTGGTTGTTAACTGAATTTTTTTCGAGAATAAACTCACCAAATGGCGTGTTGTTAGTTGGCACGCGCTCATCGACTACATTAACGACGCCACCGATTGCACCGCTGCCGAAAAAGAGCGTTGCTGGACCACGTAATACTTCAATTTGCGTGGCAGTTGATGCTTCTGTTGCCACGCTATGATCAGGGCCAACACGTGATACATCACTAACATCTAATCCATTTTGAGTAATCATTACTCGTGGCCCGCTTAAACCACGGATAATTGGTGTGCTTGCAACGCCAGCGTGAAAATTGGTGTGTACGCCTACTTGCTTCTCTAATGTATCACCCAACGTAGAGGCTTGCTGTTGACGAAGCTTTTCTCCTGACAGTACAGATACAGGAATACTCGCTTCCATGACTGATGCATGAAATGGCGTTGCTTTGACATCAATGACTTCAATCGCTGAACGCGCTAACGAGATTGCTACATTGGCACCATCATTGAGGGCAACGTGTTTATTAATATGTGCATACCCTGGCGCTGTGATGTGTAGTTCCAGTGCTTTATCTGGTGCATTGGCAAAATGAAAATCGCCATTTTTATTGGTAGTTACTTGCTGCTTACTATCAAGAATACGGACTTTAGCGCCGCTAATTTTATTGCCTTGGTTGTCGATTATCGTGCCAGAAACGGTTTGTGCCATGCTGCCAGTACTGAACATTAAGCCAATGAGCAGACTTACTTTAGTAAGCACGTGTTTGGTGGCTCTATGTTTAATAGACGTGTGTGTGGCGGAAATATTCACAAAGACTCCTTTAAATAAAATGTAATGTTATAATGTAACTTTGGTTGGTAATGTTATATTATAACAATATGTAATTCAACAGACGGTTTGATCTTCAGAGGAATATTTATGGAACACGCAATAATCAAGCAACAATCAATCAAAGATAAAATGGGTATCTTTTTCTCGGGAGTGTGTATTGCACATTGCTTAGTCATGCCATTTTTGGCCATTGTGTTGGGGTCAAATGTGTTAGTCAGTGCATTAACTGAGGAGTGGTTTCACACGTTGTTGCTATTGCCTATTTTCGCCATGCTAATTTTTAGTGTGCCGCAAGTTTGGTTAGTGACACGTAATCCGTGGTTGTTGGTGTTAGCGATTAGCGGTGTTGCATTATTATCATGTTCACGCATGTTTCACGGCATTGGTGAAACGTTCTTGACCGTTGCAGGTTCAGGTTTAGTCATCGCTGCTCATCATTTGAGTCTAAAACTTCGTCAGTTATTTCTTGAACAAACTCAAGAGTATTAATGGGTCGGATCGATGAAAAGTAATGAACAAATAAGTGCGGTGCCGACTAATGTTATTACCGGCGCTCTGGGCGTTGGCAAAACAACATTTATTGAGCGCCTTTTGCGTGAAAAACCGGAGCATGAACGATGGGCAGTTCTAGTTAATGAGTTTGGTGAAGTTGGAATCGATGGTGGACTGTTAAACGATTCAAATCACCAAGGGGTGTTTATTGCCGAAGTTCCTGGCGGCTGTATGTGTTGTACAGCTGGGTTGAGTATGCAAATTACTTTGAATCGCTTGATAGCTCGCGCTAAGCCGCATCGTTTATTGATAGAGCCAACAGGTCTTGGTCATCCGGCAGAAGTGTTAGCAACATTGCAAGCACCGCATTATCGAGATGTTATTGATGTAAAAGCGACTTTAACACTGATTGATGCAAGGCGAATTAATGATTCTCTATGGTTAGATAATGCCAGTTACCGCGAGCAGATGCAGGTAGCGGATGCGTATATTTGCAGTAAAGCAGACTTATATACTGGCATTGAAAACACATTAATTCAGCAATACGTCCATACAGAAGAACTCAATGAAAAGCCTTTGTTAATGAAGTTTGATAGTGAACAAGTGAAGGCGCTGCTGGAAATGCCATGCGCTTACCAAGCGGTTGATTGTCCGGTGCCTGCAATTAGTCTACGAAAGAAATCATTAAGTGTCAGTGAGCAATTAGCTACCCAAGATTTCGTGCGTTTGAATAATTCTGGCGATGGTTTCACATCTTTTGGTTGGGCTTTAGCACCTCATAAACGATTTGATTTACATCGAGTGCTTAACGTATTAAGCGAAGTGAGTATTAATCGTTTGAAAGCCATTTTAATCACTTATCAAGGAATATTTGCGTTTAATATTGTTGGTAAAGAAATGGACTATCAAGAAATTGATGAGAGTGGTGATTCACGTTTAGAGTTTATTAGTGATGACAACACAGCTGCTAAACAGTTGGCTCAGCAGCTGGAGATTAGTTTATTCGCTTTGGTTGAATGAGAAAAACTCTTACACAACTGAAAATGTTACTAAATTAGTATTGTGATAAAGGCTTGTAGTGTAGTTAATCCCGCTTTTTATCATTTAAGATTGGGTGATAAATCACGGGGCGCCTTTCTTTTGGTTACTTTTCTTTGGCGAAGCAAAGAAAAGTAACTGGTGTGCAGCCAATGGTTTTAAATAGATAGATAAATCTAATCAGCACATCAAATATATTTCACAAACCAATGGTTGGTTTGATGCTATCTATTTAGTGACCATTTTTTGGATTTGGGCAGCACGTTCTTCGTCTGTTAAGTCTGGTGACGGTGGAATTTGTAACCCTTTAATACAGGCGGGCCGTTGAGCTAACTCATCGAGCCAGCGCTGTAAATTATCTAACCCTGAAATATCTATGCCACTCCATTCGTAAATTCTTACCCAAGTAAAGGTTGAGATATCAGCAATAGAATACTCATTACCAGCCAAATATTGATTGCTGGCCAACTGATTGTTCATTACTTCAAATAAGCGGCGACCTTCTTTTTGATAGCGTTCAATGGCCTCAGGGATTTTCGTTGGGAAATAACGATAAAACACATTTGCTTGGCCCATCATTGGGCCTACGCCACTCATTTGAAACATAAGCCATTGCAGTTGTTGGGAGCGCTTTTTAGGATCTGACGAATAAAATTTTCCTGTTTTCTCAGCGAGATAAACAAGAATGGCACCTGTTTCAAAGACAACAAAATCATCATTGTCGTGATCAACAATGGCGGGAATACGGCCATTGGGGTTGAGATCGACAAAGGGTGATTGCTTTTGTTCGTTGCTTGATAAATCTAGTGCTACAACGGTGTATTCAAGCGCCATTTCTTCTAGCGCAATTGATATTTTGTGACCATTAGGCGTCGGTGCCGTGTATAGGGTGATCATGGTTCAGTACTCGCAATCGAAGGACGGGCTTTCATTGATGTAAACCAATGACTTAAATTCGGTGTGTCTTCATCAAGTTTAAATTTAATTACTCGGGCAAAATTTAAGAATGAGAATAACGTAATGTCAGCAATACTAAATCGCTCGCCTGCAACGAATGGTTGAGCACCAAGCTGCACTTCAAATGTTGAAAGTGCATCGATAAATCGTTGTTTGGACTCTTCGCCCCATTCCTGATTGATGTTTTCACGATCTTCATAGATACCGCTAATGTTTCTAAAGGCTTGTAATAAAGGAACCATAATTTGAAACTCAACCATGCGATGCCACATTTCAATATTGGCTTGCTCTAAAGGTGACTCACCAAATAGTGATGGAACAGGCTGGCCATGAACGCTTTCAAGATAACGACAAATAGCAATCGATTCACAAATACAGGTGCCATCGTCAAGCTCTAGAAAAGGAATGAGTCCGTTAGCCGCTTTTTCTTTAAATTCAGGCGTTAAATTCTCACCGCCGCGAATGTCGACGTTGATTCGCTCTATCTCTAATTCAATCTCAGCGAGAAAAATGCTTACGCGTCGAGCATTGGGAGCGATAGGAAACTCATAAATTTTCATGTATAACCTCATTGTTTACTTTGATGCCTCAATGGCTTGACTATAAAGTAATCAAAAATAGTGGTTGTGGGAAGAGCATAACGGTAAATAGTCTGAAAAAAGAGTGAATTATGAAAGTATTGTATTTTGGTGGTCAAAAAAGTGGCAAGAGTAATGCAGCAACGGCTAAGGTGTTATCACTAGCAAAACGCAAGCCGTTTTATGTGGCGACCTATGACAACTCTTTTGATGACAGTGCGATGCAAGAGCGTGTTGATAAACACCAAGAAGTTCGCCGATCGCAATTGCACACAATCGAAGCCCCAACAAATATTACCAATCAACTACAAGCAGGTGAAAGTTATATTATTGATTGTTTGTCGATGTGGATTTTTAATAATTTAACATGCTCGGAACAGGATTTATGCGAGCAGTTATCAGCTATATTCGCCATCGACTGTGATGTTGTGTTTGTGCTCAATGATGTCAATCACGGCGTGATCCCAATGGATTCACAATCACGACGCTTTGTTGATTTAAGCGGGGTTATCGGTCAGTTTGTCGCTAAACATTGTGACGAAGTTTACCGCGTAAGTTTTGGCATTGAAGAGCGGCTTAAGTAGCTCGTTTTATTTTTAAGGGCGCAGCTTCGCCAAAATAGGCAATATTCTTGAATATTCATGGATTATTCTATTAGCATTCCAGCCAAGACTTGCTAAGAATGTGGAATGTTAATTCGTTAAGTCGATGACAAATAAAGATTAAATTATGCAAGGAAACATATAATGAAATTTGGCGTATACATTCGAAGTTTAAGAGAGAAATTTGGTTGGACTCAACCTGAAGCAGCTGAAAAAATTGAAATAGAGCAATCTTATTTATCAAAATTAGAAACAGGTAAGTGCTTTCCATCAGAAGACATATTTGCACGATTAAGTAATGTTTATCGCATTGATGCTCAGCAAATGAGTGAATCAATCGACTCTAATGAACTAGAAAAACTAAAAGAAGTGAGTGAAGTGCGTAAAGTTGTTCTTGAGAACCGTCAATCTCATACGATGGCATTGAGACGATGGCTAGTCACCGGATTAACGTTTCTGATGCTTGGCGGTGCCTGTATTGGTGCGAGCACACTAAGTGGCAATGAGCAGCAATACCATTATCGCTCTCAGGGCATACTACTAGCTGGCGAAGGACTAGATGCATTTTCAATTGTGAATAAGCGTACTAGTAGACTTAAAGAAGAGCAGCCTGATCAATTTAAGATACAGAAAGAAATGGTCGAGCGACTCGATCAGTTAGACAATATTTCACGCATCCATAGAGGAGCAAGTTATATTGAGAATGTAGAAGGCGGCAAGCGGGTTTTCATTCTCTATACAACCCGTGAGGTAGGCGTTAATACCATGCTGCAATGGTTAGTTGTTCCAGCGATTATGTTTTTAACCGGTAGTTTTGGGTGCTTTCTTATTGGTTATCGTTGGCGATAATTGGGGGGAGTTACTTGTTGTTGAATTTTGCGGATTAGAGACTAATCCGCAAAAACAATATTAAGCGTGACTGGCCATCGTCAGCCATGACTGACGTTGGTGGGCTAATGAGCTTTTTAATTCATTAAGCTGTGCTTTGATTTCTGATTTTTCAAAATCTTTGAGCAGCTGTTTCTTTTTATCATCAAACAAACGCTTCTTTAACGAATAAAAGGCATTAAGCTTGGCCATCAACTCTTCGTATTCGTCATGAATTTTCTGTTTTAATTCTTCGGCATCATGGCGTAAATCTAATTTTTGATTTGCACGTTTTAAAACCATTTGTAATTTAGCTTGTTCGATTTTTAGTTGTGGTGTTTTACGTAGGCCTGACGCTAAACCGACTAATGACAATGCTTTGATTAACCATTTGGTTGGATCATAGTGATACCATTTGATGCCATTACGGTAATCCATTTCAAAGATATGATGATAATTGTGGTAGCCCTCGCCATGAGTGAAAACGGCTAACAAAGCATTATCTTTGGCAGTGTTTTTATCGGTATAAGGTTGGCTGCCCCACATGTGAGCCCACGAATTAATAAAGAACGTGAAATGATGACTAAGGACTAAACGTGTTACGCCAACCGCAATAAAGCTTGCGAGCATTTGACCGCTCATCCAACCGACTAGTGCTGCAAAACCAAAGTTCGTTAACAACGTAAGGACAAGATAGTGCTTATGTTGCCACACGACAATAGGATCTTTTTGTAGATCACGGCAGTTGCTGTAATCATGGTAAGTGTCTTTGTGATAGTGGCGTAGCATCCAACCGATATGTGAATACCAGAAGCCTTTTTTAGCGCTATAAGGGTCTTTGTCATTATCATCGACAAATTTATGATGTACTCGGTGATCGCTTGACCAGTGCAGCGCTGAGTTTTGCATGGCAAAGGCACCGCCAATGGCAAATAGTAATCGAACACTCCAATGAGCTTGGTAAGTTTTATGTGACCATAATCGATGATAACCAGCGGTAATAGACATGCCACAGAAAAATAAACTAATAACAGCGGCAATAATTACAAAGGCATCAAAGCCATAACTAATTTCGTACCAAGGCACTAAGATGACGGCGGCTAATAAAGTGCTACTAAACACGAGGATATTAGTCCAAATTAGTGGTGGTTTTTTCATAAGAAATCCAAAAGTTGTACATTGAGCTTACAAGTGTACGCCAGTTCGATTTGTTATTTCAACTCTCAGCGTACATTTGTATCAACTTTTTCTAATGTTATTGCGTTAAGTCATTAATCATATTCTCGTTGATCTCTTAATATTGGTGTTGTGCAGCGTGCTTGCTTGTTTTACTCTAGCGGTAGTTAGAAAGTATGTGTTTAGTGGAAGAGAGTTATGGGTGTTAGAGCGCAGCAAAAAGAGAAAACAAGACGTTCACTAATTGAAGCGGCATTTAATCAGTTGTCTGCTGAACACGGTTTTTCTAATTTAAGCTTACGTGAAGTTGCTCGCGAAGCCGGAATTGCCCCAACTTCGTTTTATCGACATTTTAAAGATATGAATGAGCTGGGCTTAACCATGGTTGATGAAGGTGGCTTAATGTTGCGTCAACTCATGCGTAAAGCACGCCAGCGTATCGACAAGGGCGGCAGTGTTATTCGTATATCAACGGATACCTTTATGGAATTTGTGGAATCAAATCCAAATGTTTTTCGATTATTACTCCAAGAGCGCTCAGGTAATGCCGCTGTGTTTCGTCAGGCAGTAAATCGTGAAATTAGACACTTTGTTGATGAGCTGACTGACTATTTATTACAAACATCGGATCTCAACAAAACCCTCGCACGTATTCAAAGCGAGGCTATGCTTATTGTTGTATTTAGTGCCGGCGCCGAAGCGCTTGATATGTCAAATAATGCTAAAGAAGAATTGGCAGAGCGTGTCATTATGAAGTTACATATGATTGCCAGTGGTGCACAATATTTATTGAACAATAAAAAGGAGATGTAATTTATGTTATCAGTTTCAAAGCAAGACGCTAAAATTCTTATACTTGCCTTAGTGGCTGGCTTAAGCGCAAATGCGCTATTAAGTGGTTTAACGATGGTGGAGGTTGAGCTGTCTATTTTCCCATTGCTAAGTTGTGTTTTAGCTTTTTACTGTATGTTGCAAGAATATAAGAGTCGCGCTATTGAAGGTGATGTACCGTTATTAACAGGGGCAAGTTTCATTGTTGGTGCGTTAAGTTACTCGGTATGTATTCGTGTCATCAAGCCAGAGATTGGCAGTAATTTCTTTCCGTTGATTGTTTGTATGGTGTTGATTTTTTGGATGTGTAATAAACTGGGATTATTCAAACGATAACCCCAGCCTTATCGGCTCAATTATTTGCGAGTTAAATAAACACCCGCTTCCATATGATGGGTATATGGAAATTGATCAAAAAGCGCTAACTTTGAGACGTTGTGTGTTTGGCATAATGTCTTTAAGTTATCGGCTAATGTTTCTGGATTACATGAGATATAAATGATGTTTTCGTATTCTTGAATCATCTTTAAGGTTTCATCATCTAAACCTGCTCGCGGAGGATCGACTAAGATGGTATTACAATTAAAGCTTTGTAAATCGATACCTTTTAATCGTCTGAACTCTCTTTCGCCACGCATTGCAGACGTAAACTCTTCAGCAGCCATTCGCAGTATCGTGACATTGTCTATGTGATTTTCACTGATATTGTATTGAGCCGAATCAACTGATGGTTTCGCTATTTCTGTTGCCAATACACGATCAAAGTTTTGCGCTAGGGCTAAAGAGAAGTTGCCATTTCCGCAATACAATTCTAATAGATCACCGGTAGCGTCTTTCGTAATATCAATCGCCCACTCGAGCATTTTTTGATTAATGCCACCGTTAGGCTGGGTAAAACTGTTTTCTACTTGCTTGTAAATCAGTTGTTGATTGTTGATTTCAAGCTTTTCGATAACGTAATCATGATCTAAGCAGATCTTTTGCTTACGCGCACGGCCGATAAGCTGTAGGTCAAATTTATCACCTAATCGAGCTTTTAAATCACGTGCTGCTTTTTCCCATGCTTCATCAAGTTGACGATGGTAAAGCAACGACACAATAATCTGGCCACTTAATGTAGATAAATAATCAATCTGAAAGAGCTTGTAGCGTAATACCGGTTTATCTTTTAGCTCTTCCATAAGCGCTAGCATCATGTCATTAATAAGACGAGAAGCTGATGGAAACTGATCAACTCTCACTTTCTCTTTTGTTTGAGAGTTAAAAACGATGTGATAAAGATCGTCACCGTCGTGCCAAACTCTAAATTCAGCACGCAAACGATAGTGCTCAGGTTCAGATGAAAAACACTCAACTGCGGGGGGCGTAAATGGCTGCATTAAGTTTTGCAAAACCGATGTCTTGTCGTCGAGCTGCTTCTCGTAATTAGCAACGTCTACCAAGCCTGGTAACATGATCAATTTCCTAGCGAACAATAGTGGCGCAGAAGTTTAGGGTATTTTATTGCTTTGTCCAGCACCTTAGTATGTTTTATAGTCAAAATTAGTTAAGTTTTTTCTCAATATGCCGATATGATCAGAGATACAATTAACTGCTACTTTCGACTCAATTGGAGACATCATGAAAATCAACTCGTTAGCACCAGCTGAGCATCAAAAGCTCAAAAATGATAAAGCTGCAGTTGCAGCAGATAAATCCGATAGTAGTAAAGAGAGTAAAGGTGTTCATGAGAAGAGAGATTTTCTTAGTTCAGACAACAATCGCCTATTAATTGGTGCCAAATCGTTGATGTCTGCGCTTAATAAAGAACTTAAACTTGGTGGAAAGCTAGAGTTTCATTCCTCAATCAGTGAAAGTGTATCAATTAAGCTCGAAGGCGGCTCAATCCTAGATAAAATTGATGTTGAACCCATTAGTTTTGATTTTGAAGAAGTTGCTAAAAACGTCATGGATTTTGTTGGCAAGGCAATCTCTGGTGCAAGAGATGCTGGAGCCAGTGACGATAAACTTGCTGAAATGTTCGCTCAAGCCCGTGAAGGTGTTGATATGGGGTTTGAACAAGCGCGTCAAGAGCTGGGCGACATGGATATGTTAACTGATGACGTCAAGAAAGGTATGGATAGAAGCTATGGTTTGATTCAAGAGGGTATTGATGGACTAGAGGCTGATATTTTTAATAAGCCAATTGAAAGCGCTGCGCCAAATGTCATCGCTCGTGAATTAGGATTACAAGAATCTGAACAGGGCAGCATTTCAATCAAGACACGTGATGGCGATGATATTAATATCAGCTTCGGTAGTACAACGAAATTAGCACAATCTCAATCTAGCAACGAAAATGGATATACATCGGAAACCGCTTATAGTCGCAGTCAGTCATTTAGCATCGAAGTTAATGGCGATTTAGATGACGATGAATTAAAAGCTATTAATAGTCTAGTAGAAGATATTAGTGGATTAGCAGACGAGTTTTTTAATGGCGACGTACAAAAAGCATTTGAACAGGCAAGTGAACTTGGGTTTGATGCTAGTCAAATAACCCAATTCTCTCTCGACTTTAAAGAAGTTAAACAAGTTGCTGTGCGAGAACACTATGCACCTGGCCAAACGACTTCGTCTATCGCAACGCTAGCTCCTTATGTGAAAGATCTCAATGACGTAATGGAGAGCGGAGAATCATTATTTGCTAAAGACAATCTAAAGCAGTTAATGCAAGATATTGCACAGCAACAAGTCGATGCCTTGGATGACATGCTTAACAAGTCGGCGATTGACTTCACCAACTTCAATCAAAAATTAATAGACGCCCAAGAGCAGTAGGTATATTTGATTATTTGTCATGACTGAGTGAGAATAAGCACGTTTTCAATCGTCATGACATACATAATTTAATGAGTAACATTCTTGTTTTTGATTCGGGCGTTGGCGGCATTAGCGTCGTCAGAGAAATTAAACAGCTCCTACCTAGTGTTTCCATCGACTATTTATTTGATAATTTATATTATCCTTATGGCGAGTTAGATGAGGTTACACTCATCCAACGAATCATAGCCGTCATAGATTGTGTTGCGATTGAACACAAACCCCAGCTCATCGTTATTGCATGTAACTCCGCAAGCACTATCGCATTACCTGCATTACGCGCTAAATTTGATACCCCTATTGTGGGTGTCGTTCCGGCCATTAAACCAGCGTCCAAATTGAGTAATTCCAAAGTCATTGGTTTGTTAGCGACTCAAGGCACTATCACCAGAGATTATGTCGAACAGCTTAAAATTAACCATGCATCTGATTGTGATTTAGTGAATGTTGGCAGTAATGAATTAGTTGCCATGGCTGAGGCCTTATACCGTGGTGAGAAAATATCCCAGCAACGACTGCTTGATATATGCCAGCCAATATTTGAGCAAGCTGATGTCATGATTCTTGGCTGCACCCATTTTCCACTGTTGATGGAATGTATCAATCAAATCAAACCACCTGCACTAGTGATAATAGATTCGGGATTAGCAATTGCACAGCGAGTTAAAACTCTTTTAGAGGCGAAAGTAGTGAAAACAAAAACGCCCAATGACTTTTTAAATCATCGGGCGCTTTATACTAAATCAATAAATGATAAATCGTTAATTGCTGCACTGTTTAGTGAAGGGTTTAACGAAACTACATTAATTACTCTACAGCGTGGCTAGAATTGTCTGGGCTAGTCTTTTCTTTAGCCTCACGTACTTTCAATATACGCTCCTGAAATTCATTGTCGTTAAGTTTACCCATAGCGTCGTCAGCGCCAGTTGGATCCATGGTGACGAAACCAAATCCACGTCGACGGCCAGTTTGTTTATCTTTTACTAAGCGTACTGAATAAACACTACCGTATTTTTCAAATAATTCACGAACAATTGCCTCGTTTGCACGATATGGCAAATTCCCTACATATAGCGTTTGACGCTCGTCTGATTGTACTGGACTGCTATTAGTAGTGCGTGTAGTTGAATTTGCACCGGATACTAAAAGAACAACACCTGCACCAATCAAAATACCGATTGCTAAAAATGGTGCTGCCATTGCATAGTCAGCATTAAGAACAGGAAGAATAAAAAAGCCAACCCCAGCGAGTACTAATGCGATAAGAAATGAACCTAATTTTGTTGATTTCATAAGATAACCTAAATAAATGAAGAAAAATAAAAGCTTAAGAGCGACATAATAGATAGATTTTATGCCAGATTCCAGCGTCAGCTATCAAATAGTTTAAAAAACACTCATAAACTTTGAGGCTTATCAGCATAAATACCGCAAATAGGCCTTAAATTGATTATAAAAGTATCGTTTGGACTGATTTGTGACCGCTTGAGTATTTTATTGCAAAAAGCCCTTGCCAAGTTCGATGGGATCTCTATAATGCGCATCCACTGACACGGGGAAGCAGCTTCTAAGAAGCAACGCTGATACGGGTTAGGAAGAAAAACAACGCTTTAAATTATCTTTAAAAATTATTTAAAATTAGTTGTTGACTTCAAAAGGGAATGACGTAAGATACGCATCCCTAACGCAACGAGCTACACGGTTTGAAGCGTAACTCCTTACTATTTTAAGTAAGTCGAGTTGAAACGTTCTTTAACAATAAGTATTCAAATAAACTGTGTGGGCATTTGAAGTTAAGTATCAAAAAATACTTAATGAAGATGTTCACACCAAGTAAGAAATTACTTGATATGACAGTAAATTCATTGAGTCGTTCTAACGAACGTAAAAATCAAATTTTAATTGAAGAGTTTGATCATGGCTCAGATTGAACGCTGGCGGCAGGCCTAACACATGCAAGTCGAGCGGAAACACAAGGGAGCTTGCTCCTGAGGTGTCGAGCGGCGGACGGGTGAGTAATGCTTGGGAAACTGCCCAGTCGTGGGGGACAACCATTGGAAACGATGGCTAATACCGCATACGCCCTACGGGGGAAAGAAGGGGACTCTTCGGAGCCTTTCGCGATTGGATGTGCCCAAGTGGGATTAGCTAGTTGGTGAGGTAAGAGCTCACCAAGGCGACGATCCCTAGCTGGTTTGAGAGGATGATCAGCCACACTGGAACTGAGACACGGTCCAGACTCCTACGGGAGGCAGCAGTGGGGAATA
>CAJXRU010000009.1 GCA_913060565.1 uncultured Gammaproteobacteria bacterium
CGAGATCATGCCTAGTCTCGTGGGCTCGGAGATGTGTATAAGAGACAGGTCATAGGTATCGGTAGTGATTTTATCAACCAGCAATGGCTTGGTAGCTTCATCGTTAGTAAACACACACGCCGTGAGGCATAAACAACACAATAAAACAGATAAAGACTTCAACATGACTTTCCCTAGCAAATACGATAACCGCTATAAAAATATAACGAATCGCCGTTAAAGTCTTTAATTTATTAGCTTTTATTTATCTATATAACATTCGCCAACCCAATCCCACACCAGTTTTTGATGTTGTCTAATCGGCTCTTCGCCGTGTAGTGCTGACGGGCCAATTTCAAATTGTGGACTTTGCATGGTTAGCTGTAATTGTTCGCATACGTAAATATCTTCTTGCATGAAGTCGGCCGATCCTAGCGGATGGCTTGAATCTTCATTGCTATTCTTAGCCTTTACTTTCTTACTCCAAAAGCCAGCACTAATGGTGCTTTGTTTGATAAATTCGTAACTCGATTTATTGGCTACCTTGGTGCGTATGATCACACGTGTTTTATCAACGGCTAACGGAACAATTTGGAACACTGACCAAGTCGATTCTGACTCTGCCAGACCTATACCTGGGAATAACATTGGTACCCAGCTTCCTTGGTTCTCATCACTTGCTTCATACACTAATGGCATTGGCGAGTTCTTTGCTAAATTGCGTTGATACTCATCAGACAGTGGCTCCCAAAATCTAAAGTGAGGGCCTTCGAAACCAAATTCCGCCTTTTTGTGGTTATACATATTGAGCGTGCCTGAATGCAGCTGTGCAAGGTGATAGTGGTCAATGTAGTTTTCCACCACAATTTTCCAATTGGCGTTAATTTCTTCAACAACAATCTCTCCTTTCGCTTCAACAAGAGACTCGACATCGTGAGGGCCAAGATGGGGGGAGATCGGCGCGAACCATTGCGCTAATGCAACGGCATTAATGTCTGGATGCACCCAAATCATGCCACGCCATATTCCAACATTGGCAGGCGTGAGGTTATAACAAGCTTTATCGAGCCCAGCGAATTCTTGCTTTTGCTTTGGTAGCGATTTTAGCTCACCTTGCGAATTGTAGGTCCAATCATGATAAGGACACACCAATTTACCTCGCGTATTACCTTTGCCATTAACGAGTTGCGTGCCACGATGGCGACAACGGTTGTGAAAAGCAAGTAATTGGCTGTCTGCGCCGAGAATAACAACGATATTATTTAACCCAGCTTGAACGGTGAGAAAGTCTCCTTCTGCCTTCAACTCTTCAATAAAACCGGCAAAAGCCCACGTTTGTGAAAAGATATGACGTTGTTCTAGCGCAAAGAACTGGGGATCTGTGTAAGCCGCAACGGGCAGCGAATCGTTTTTAGTCATGTTGAATTCCTCACCATAAATTGTCACTCTGACAAATTATAGACTATACTGAGCCTAGTAATATTGTCAACATGACAAATAATAGGATTTTGATATAGTGTAATCGTTAAATATTGAGGGGTTATTTTATGGCACGGCCTAGTATGGCAGGACAACGCCGCGAAGAGATTTTAGATGCATTGGAACAATGTATTTTAAAGAGCGGTATTCAAGCAGCATCATTAGAAAATATTGCAGAAACAGCGGGTATGAAACGCACTATATTGCGTCATTACATCGGCAACAGAGACGATATTATTGTGGCGTTGAGTGAACGTTGGTCAGCAAAATATTCTCAGCAATGGCTTGATATTCTCTCGTGGTTACCGAAAACGAATCGCGTTGAAGCCCTGATAGATTCGCTGTTTTCCTCACGTTCGCAAGAGATGATTAACAGCACTATTATTGGTGAAGCGATTTTCTCAGAAGCCAAACGCTTAGATCCCATCAAAGCCCACCAACAGCAGACGATGCAAGAGTTTGTTGATCACTTTATTAATGAATGTCGCCAACAACACCCAGCTACTGATCAATCGCGTATTGAGCTTGTTGCCTATGGTGTCTACTCAAATTATTTAATGAATGAATCTATCTTGCCATTAGGTTTGTATGACGAAATGTATAAGCTTAAACAGGTTTCGATGTTACTTTGCTCACAGTTGTCTAACAAATAATCAAATCCAGTTTATTTTCTCTTTGACAATTTAATTTTAAAAAACTATATTGCCATTCATTGTTTATCAATGAGTGTTATCTATGTTCATCTTTAAATCACTACGTACTACATTAATCATCCTTATTGGCATATACGCATCAGGAGCAATGGCTGGTTCAGCAACTAAAATAACGCTGTCAGGCGTTGATAAACGCAGTGCTATTACTCAAGTTCCTGAGTTATGGCTCGATTTTGAAAAAGCAAATTATCTTCACTCCACACTAAAATCAAGCCCACAAAAGGTGTATGTTGTGTATGACGCCTTTGCTAAAGATTATCTACAAGCCGATGTGTTAATCGGTTATGACGTCCGTGATTTAAAACGATATAAACACAGTGAAGCTATTAATGTAGATAAATTTACTCAGGTGCTTGCTAAAGGAATTTATTCAAGCAAGCAATTGACCGATGCGTGGCAGGCCTTTGATTATCGAAAACAAGTTAAAGCCGTATTAGAGATTCACACGCTAGCGAGTCTAGGTAATAAAGAGCAAGTTGCTCTCTATGTACAATATCAATAGGAGAAAATTATGCGTTCATTTTGGCCATTTATCGGCATTTTATTATTAATTTGGGTCGCCTATGATTTGTATGCTGGCTATACCATTCTTTGGGATGTTGTGTATAAAGAGGTTGAGCCAACCAAATATTGGGCAGTACTAGGCGGTTGGACATTATTAGCATTAAGTTGTTTCTTTTCTTGGGGCGGTGAAGAAGAGTAAACCTCAGTGACTAAGCAGGTGATTAATTTAGTCACCTGCACAGAAATTTTTACCATGTGAATACAAGCTTTCCTACAATATTTTTCTGCGGTACAAATCCCCAATATCTACTGTCTAAACTATCATCTCGATTGTCACCCATCACGAAAAATTGGTTGTCAGGGACAATCCATTCTCCGGGCATTAAATCATCTTGCCTAACAAAATGAGAGTCCATCGATGATGCGCCCATTTTTCGTTGCACCAAATACGACTTATCACCAATAGATTCTTTGATATATAACGTTATTAATTCAGTGCTGTAAGTTATAGAATTAACTACACTTTTGCATGGTTGGTTATCGATACAATCACTAAACACTCGCAGCACATTGTCTTGATAGACGACTTTATCACCAGGCAACCCAATAACTCGTTTTACATAATCAATGCTCAAATCAGCAGGATATTGGAAAACAATAACATCTCCTCGTTCTGGTGACTTTGTCGGAATAGCCGACAAAATGGGCGCGCCAAACAAACGGTAATTTCCATACCCCAGTTTTTCGATAACAATATGATTACCAACATTAAGTGTTGGTTTCATAGAGCTTGCAGGAATGCTAAAGGGTTCGTAAAAGAATGTACGCACGGCAAGAATGGGCAGGAAAGTCAGCAGAATTGCTAACGTTGTGCGCCCGCCATGAGCAAACCATGTACGTGGCTGCTCAGTATTATATGTGCGGGCAATCAGTAAAGCATGAACTAGACAGGCCAGAAAAAACGTAATTCGAATTAAACCAATAAGCCAATCTGGCAGCCATTCTGGCGAGAAAACATTCATTTCCAATGCCATCAGTAGCAATAGAATAACGGTGTAACACCAAAACGTTTTTATACGGTTAACATACAAAAATACGAATTGCTGAAACACAAAGGCAAAGATAAATACCAACCAACCGTTAGGGCGCCACGTTCTATCCATCAACAACATTCCTTGTTTTAATTACTATTATTGCTTGCGAAAACTCTTATTCCACGAATATAAACCGATAACTGCGAGCACTAAGAACACGCAATAAAGTATCGTCGTTGGGTAAAGCGCTTTTTGGAAATATACGCCAATAGCGACAATATCAATGACTATCCATAACACCCAGTTAAATATCTGACGTCTGGTCATTAGCCACATTGCCAGTAAACTTGTTACAGAGGTAAATGCGTCAGCATAGGCAAAGCTCGCATCGGTATTGTTATCCATGAAATAGCCAAGGCTCACAGTGCCAAATGCACTGATAGCTAGCCAAAGGCTCATCAGTTTGACCGAACCCTTTTCAATAATGGGTATAGCTTGTGGGTCTTGATGATGTTTCCAATTCCACCAGCCATAAATTTGCAGCCCCATAAAGACAACATGTAACGCGGTATCAGAATAGAGCTTTGCTTGATAGAACACCCATACGAACAGGGTCACTTGAACAAAACCGAAAGCGAAATTCCAAATATTACGACGAATAAGCAGCAACACACAGATAAATCCTGAGATTGATGCCACCATTTCAATAACGCTAGCGCCTAAAAAGCCTGCGATAAACTGCTCGATTGTCATAAGAGTGTCGAAGATAGGTTGAATATTGGTGGGAAAATATACGGCAATTGATGGGCTTAAGAAAGAGAATGGACTATCGAAATAGCCCATATAACGAGATCAGGATCACACTTATGCAGCTTCGGTTTGGCTCGCGTCAGCTTGTGGAGTGCGAATGAGGTAATCAAATGCACCTAGTGCTGCTGTCGCGCCGCTTCCCATAGCGATAATGATTTGCTTATATGGCGTATTAGTTACATCGCCTGCCGCATAAACACCCGCCATGCTCGTTTCGCCATTATTATTCACAATGATTTCACCGCGTGTTGTTAGCTCAACATTGCTGTCTTTTAAAAACTGGGTGTTAGGCACTAAGCCTATTTGCACGAAGATACCGGCTAACGCTAGGTTATGACTTTCACCTGTCGCACGGTCTGTGTAGTTAAGGCCATTTACTTTATTGCCATCGCCAACCACGTCTGTCGTTTGTGCGTTCATAATAATATCGATGTTACCCATTGAACGGGCTTTCTCTTGTAACACGGCATCTGCACGTAGCGTCGTATCAAATTCCAATACTGTCACGTGAGACACAATGCCCGCTAAGTCAATCGCCGCTTCAATACCTGAGTTACCACCACCGATAACCGCAACTGATTTGCCTTTAAACAAAGGACCATCACAATGCGGACAGTATGCCACGCCTTTACCGCGATATTCTTGCTCGCCTGGCACGTTCATTTCACGCCATCTCGCGCCTGTCGCTAAAACCGCTGAACGAGTTTTCAAGGTTGCGCCATTTTCAAGTTCAACGGTGATCAAGCTACCCACCACGTCACTTTCAATAATGTTTTTAACGCGCTGACCATTCATGATGTCAACGTCGTAATCACGAACGTGTGATTCTAAGTTGGCCACTAATTTAGGGCCTGTTGTTTCATTCACTGAGATAAAGTTTTCAATCGCCATAGTGTCTTGTACTTGCCCACCGAAGCGATCAGCAACCACACCGGTGCGGATACCTTTACGTGCGCTGTAAATAGCCGATGATGCGCCCGCGGGGCCGCCACCAATCACAAGAACATCAAAATCTTCCTTGCTATCAAGTGCTTTAGCTTCACGGGCTCCTGCATTAACATCAACTTTCTTGAGTATTTCAGCCACTGAGATCCGGCCTTGTGCGAAGGCTTCACCATTAAGATAAACCGCTGGAACTGATAAGATATTTTTACTTTGTACTTCTTGACCAAACTCAGAGCCATCGATCATCACATTGGTGATATTCGGATTAATGGCCGCCATCATGTTTAATGCTTGCACAACGTCAGGACAGTTCTGACAGCTTAGTGAAACATAAGTCTCAAAGGTAAACTCACCTTCAAGCTGACGCACTTGCTCAATGATTGCTTCGTCAAGTTTAATTGGGTGTCCACCGCTGTGTAATAACGCCAAGATGAGTGATGTAAACTCATGGCCCATTGGCACACCAGCAAAACGAATTTGGGTATTTTTTTCTACCGATTTCACTAACATCGACGGTGCACGCTCATTAGCGTCATCTAATTCGACGATTGAAATTAACGGTGACATTGTTGCAATTTCTTGCACTAATTCATTGAGTTCTTTTGATTTTACGCCTTGATCTAAGAAAACCGCCAATTCAACAGGTGATTTTAAATTGGCTAAATAAGTGGCTAATTGTGTTTTTAATTGCGTATCTAACATGTTGAATATTCCGACGACTTTTAAAATTTGAGAGAGAGCCACCTTGTCGCTGCGCGTTGTTCAAGGCACAACGACAAGATGAAGATATAAATCTAATTTCTAGCTAAAGCTAAGACTTAGATTTTACCGACTAGGTCTAAAGATGGTGCTAGTGTTTCACCACCTGGCTGCCATGATGCTGGACATACTTCGCCGTCGTGATCTGCAACGTATTGAGCTGCTTGAACCTTACGAACTAGTTCTTTTGCGCTACGACCAATACCTAAGTCATGAATTTCAGCAACTTTGATTTCGCCTTCAGGGTTAACAACGAATGTGCCGCGTAGTGCTAAACCGTCTTCTTCAATCATTACACCGAAGTTGCGAGTGATAGCGCCAGTTGGATCACCAATCATTGGGTAGTTGATTTTACCGATAGTGTCAGAGCTGTCGTGCCATGCTTTGTGAGTGAAGTGTGTGTCAGTTGATACTGAGTAAACTTCAACGCCCATTTCTTGTAATTGTGCGTAGTGGTCAGCCATGTCGCCTAATTCAGTTGGACATACAAAGGTGAAATCAGCTGGGTAGAAGAAAAAGATTGACCATTTACCTGCAACATCTGCTTCAGTTACTTCAACGAAATCACCGTTGCTGTACGCAGTCGCTTTAAATGGCTTTAATTGTGAGTTGATAATTGATTGAGTCATGGTGTGCTCCAATGGTTTAAGTTGTGTTTCTGTTTAAGTTGGAACCATTGTAGGGAATGACATTAAATTGGTAAAATCGATATTAATTATCATATCGATAGGTTTTAGCAATAAAAAAGCGGCTAATGATAAGTTAGCCGCTGAAATACTACAAATAAATTATCTAATACCTATGAGAGAAGTTAGGTATTAACTGTGTATATTAAAACTCGTAGCTAATACCCACCGACATATAACGTGGTGACTGGAAGCTTGTAGGATTGCGATAATTCGGAGAATCAACGCCTTCTTCTTGCTCTGCAACATCGTTATACGTTAATGGTGTATCACCATCAAACACGTTATAAACTTTGGCGTAAGCACTTAATGAGCCATATGACACATCAAATTTGTAGCTTAGGCTCAAGTCTAAGTTATAAATCCAATCGCTATGGCCATGTGAGCCACGCGCCGAAGGCTGACTGTTATAGTAAAAATCAGTACCACGAATATCACTACAATCTGTAATTTTAGGCTCTACAGCACACGAACCAACGCCCTGTGGGTGATATCCTAATTTGTTGATCGGACGACCCGACTGCGCACTTGCATTAAAGCCAAGCGTTAAATCATCGATAATTTTGTAGGTACCGTATAACTTAAATCGATGAGGAATATCATTCGATGTGCGTCCATATGAGTTATCCGTTAACTCTGGTGCGTCAAATGAACCAGACCAACCTGGATCCGCTTGAGAATGAACGCCACTAACTAATCCCTCAGTATTACCTTCTGAACGTGACCACGTATAAGATGCCGCAATATTAAGATCTTCAGTTACCTGACCAGTTGTCGTTAGCTCAATCGATTTATACTTACGTTCAGCTTGTGGTAAACCTAGGTATTCAGCACTCCACTCTACATACTCATCACTCGCAACAGTGCCGTCTTCGTTAATATCGTAAGCAAGTTTAATATCATTACCCGGGTTCACAACGAGCGCCAACCAACCAACGTTCGTATTTAGTCCAAGTCGCTGAAGTTTTTCGAGCTCAGCTGGATTCTCTTTACCCCATTTCTGAGTAAGCGCATAAACAAGGTTGGTATCTTCAATTGATGAAATTAGTTTTTGGTACGTAAATTTAGCACCGACAACCCAGTCTTCATTGACTTCATGAGAAAATCCAAATGCAATTTCATCGCTATACATTGGCTCTAAATCTTTATCAACATAAGTTGAAATAGGCTGTGCTAATTCGCCGTCACTTGAAGTATCTGTGTAAAAAGCGTTGAAAGTACCAGGTTGATTAACATCGTTCAATTGCGCCGCATCATCATATAACGCATAAGCCGTACTATTTGTTTCAGGTAGCACCATACGCGCACTAGTATTAGGCGAAATAGGCATGAAATATCGGCCATAGTTAGCAAATAGTTTGGTTGAGCCATCGTCAAATAAATCGTACGTCACGCCCAAGCGTGGTGCGATTTGATTACTCATCTCAACGTATTTTTCACCAGTGCCTGTGAAAGAATCGAATTCACTATTTCGCAAACCAAGGTTTAACGTCAATTGGTCGGTAACAGACCAGCTATCTTCGATATAGAAAGAAGTATAGTTACTTTCAGTTGAGCCTTTCTTGGTGTAAGTTCGGCCTGCAATATATTCTGCACCTTGTGGTAACGTCACCGGAGCGTAAGTGGTACCTAAACGCTCTGACTGCTTTAACAACTGTTCATTAAACCAATCTTCTGTACCACTGCCAGCAGAGTAAAGGTAATATTTTACACCGTCGCCAGAGTAAGACGTGTCATCATAGGTCGTTACTTTTTCTGTGCTGTAGCCGAATCGAATAGTATGGTCATTGTATTCATAATCAAAATCAAAACGAAATTGCTTACGTTCGTTTTCTTGGATGGCACTCGCGTATTGATCTGTCCATGTACCAATGCGATACCAAGTCCCTGTGCGGTTATCCCATGCGGGGCTGATGTGGGCAGATGGGTTAATTGATTTAGAATCTTGCTTTGTTACACCGTAAACCGCTGAAACACTTAAATCATCAGTAATAACACCACTGTAATTCACAGAAAATAATGAACCACCACTTTCAGATTGTGAAGGGTCGCCATATTCACCAGTTCTTTTTCCTGAGCCATCGGCAAATTCGTAATCAGCATTGCGCGTACCAAATTCCCACTCATTATTTAGCGCCGTAACCCCAAGGTTATGATTGTCATTAATCACCCAGTCGACTTTGGCGAACCAATAATCTGCATCGGAATTTTTTTCACTGATGCTATTGGCGCCTGCCCATTTACTTTTTGATGTTTGCGGGTTTAATAACGCATAGAAAAATAACGTGTCTTCAATTAACGCGCCGCTAGCCCACACATTAACTTTACGATTACTGTAATAATCTTCTGTATTATTAATATCTAAAACACTAGGATAACTGCCATCATCATTAGGATGACCAGTGTCAAATCGGTAAGTCGTTGGCGCATTACTGTTAAATACATGGCCTAAATCAGAGTTAACACTCACCCCAAATTTAAATTCATTACTACCCGACTTTGAAACATAATCGGTTACACCGCCAATGAAGTTGCCATATTCAGCGCCAACACCGCCAGATATAACTGAAGAGCCGCCGATTGCTGCCCAAGGAATACTAATATTCCCTAATCCTTTACGAATATCAGTAATGTTTAAACCGTTAAGGAATACACCATTTTCAGCAACCGATGAGCCATTAAAAGAAACGCCACGTCCGTAATCACCACTGCCATCTGCCGCTAACGCGGTCGCTGGTGATAATAAAGCAATTGAAGAAGTATCTTGCGCTATTGGCAGAAGTGAAAGCTCTTCAGCATCAAAAGAAACTGCCGATGTTGAGCTAGCCATATCAATTCGTTGGATCATTTGCCCAGTGACAGAAATTGTCTCAACACCCACTTGTGACATGTTGATATCAAAGTTTGCTTTATTACCAGCTGAAACCGTTAATTGCGATTGCTTAATGGTTTGATAACCATTCTTAACAAATTCAATAGTGTACTGACCGACAGGTAACGCTTTTAAATTGAATTTACCATCCGCATTAGTTTGTGTCGTTCGTGAAAAGCCCTTGCCATTATGCTTAATGACAACTGTTACATTCTCTAAATTATTGCCACCAGACAATGCTACTTGTCCTGCAACACTGCCGTTATTCTTATCAGCCGCAAATGCACTACTAACTGTCATAGCGCTTGCTAAAGCCGAAGCAATGAGCGTGACTTTAAACGTTCGATTTTTCACAATTTTATTCCTTTTTTTATTAGTACTGTTTAATAATCGAGCAGGATGTTATGACTATTTTTCAAACATGTAAACACATTGTATACAATATAATTTATATTTAATACAAAAGTACTAAATGTAAACGGAACTCTATCGAAATAACGAATAGATGAATAAGTGTTTAAATTTAATTAATCGATTAGATTTGCGATAGGAACAAATAAAGAAAATGGCTTCTAAAACCGTTGCTAATAAAAATAAATTTAAATAATTGATTTTACGCTATTTAGTATGCGCTTATTTACACTGACAGTAGTTTGCAGGAATGTTGGATAGTGTGATTTCGAATATGTCGTTAATAGACTCTTGAATGCAAAGCTCACCTACTTCCTTGCTCTGTCGCGTTATCACATTGGTATAATTTTCAGCGAGATTCATTAGCTGTTGTCTCATTTCAATAAACTCAGCCGGCCAAGTGTCTTGTGATTTAATATTTTCTAATGTGCGAAATTCATAATAGAGGGTTCTACGTTTTTCATGTTGTTGCATTAGGCCTGAACGATGAACAACCATCGGGTTATGAACAACAATATCACCTGCTTGCACATCAAATTCAGTGAGTTGACCTAATGGTTTGCCTCCATGAATAAGACCGCAAATATCTTGCTTTTCATTATGAGTACCAGGAATAAATTGCACGTTACCATCACCAACTTGACTGTCGTCCAGATAAATACCAATGGTAATGATTGAATGAGTACTGCTGCTTTCAATAAAATCTTGATGCCATGGAATTTCTGCCTGACTAAGTGCTTGCTTAAATATCATCATTTCAGCAGTTGGCAATGCGTCTTCACTGCATAATACTGATTTTATATGGTTTAACTGATCGCTCGTTAACAGCGCCAGTAGCGACAATGGTGCGTGTCGATGAATATGCTTAATTCGATGTAATACTGGCGTGAAAAGCTCTAGAGATATATTGGAATCATCAAATAATGGCTTGTTTTGTCGTGACAGCGCCTGTTTTTCTAATGAATCAGCGATATCTCGCAGCAGGGCCAATTGCTGCTTATCCATTACATTCTTGAGATGTAAAACACCATTGTTGTGAAACTGCTTTATCTGCTCTTTAGTAATCATTGTTTTATCAAAGTGATTGAATTTGCTTTGATTATTATTCACCATTAGTCATCACTTTAAAACATTAGAATAAAAACATGGAAAAAAAAGGTTCACTAGATGTAGTAGGGATTGGGTTAAGGGCTGGTGGAGATGTATGTGTTTCAGCCAAAGCTTACATAGAACAAGCTGACACCGTTTTAATCGTTGTTCCGGATTCATTTTCTAAAAACTGGCTCGCTACCCTTAATTCAAATGTTCAAGACTTAACAAATCTGTATCAACAAGGGAAGTCGCGAGCAAAAACATATCATGAAATGACTCAAAAGATCGTTGATGAAGTAAAAAGTGGACAAAAAGTTTGTGCCGTATTTTATGGTCATCCCGGTGTCTTTGTTAATGCCAGCCATCAAGCAATTAAAAGCCTTAAGAGTGAAGGGTTTCGAGCCCAAATGTTACCAGGGATTTCAGCAGAAGATTGGCTATTTTCAGATTTGAATATAGATCCAGGCACACATGGTTGTATGAGCATTGAAGCGACTCAATTCTTGCTATATGAACGCCCTCATGACATCTATGCCTATACGATTTTATGGCAAATTGGACTCATTGGCGATCATACTCTAGCCCTATCGAAAACAAACCAATATCACCAAGGGTTAACATTACTCAAGTCAAAGTTGTTACGTGACTTTCCACTAGATCATGAATTAATAATTTACGAAGCATCAACACTATCAATTATTTCACCGCGCATTGAACGGCTTTCTTTGAATGAGCTAACTGACGTAAAACTCACTGCCGCGTCGACACTCGTTATTCCACCAATATCAGATGCACCATTCAATCTAGAGATTTTGGCAGCATTAAATTTATCAAAAGATGATATAAAAGAACCATTAAAGATTGACGAGTAATAATTTTACATTAATATCGAGCATGCTTTACACATCTAAACAATAATTATTTTGATAGGAAATCAACATGTCAGATAAACTCGTCGAATACATTTTAGAAATTAACGCTAATCCAGAGTTATTAGAAAAACATATGGATAATCCAGCTGAAAGTGCTAGTGATTACGGCTTACCCGCTGAAGACGTTGAGTTAATTGCTAATGATGATAAAGAAGCCATCAAAAAGCGCCTAGAGTCGCAAAATTATGATGTAAAAGGGATGATGCTTGCTTTACACTCGTAATTTTTAAATAAAACGAAAAACCTAGGTATCTCTTATGCACCAAATAGTTAAGAAAGTAGCTGTATTTTTAACACTTTTTTGGTGCATTCAGGCAAATGCCTTCTTTGCTTCAACCATAGATAGTCGTCTTGATGAATTAGATAAATTATCGTGGACCAATATTCCAAAAGCTCTCGAATTAGCTGAAGCGCTTAAAAACGAACTCAAAACCTCTCCTAACGATTATGCCCTAGCCAGACTATATAACTTAATTGGTTACACATCGTTACTCAATAGAGATTACAAAAACGCTTATAATCACATTAGCTTAGCCAAAGGTTATGCTGATAAATCTGGCAGCCTCAGAGAGCAAGCAGAGTCCAAGCGGTTATTGGCATCACTTTATGTCATGACAAATATGCTTCATGAAAGCTTGCCAATATTCCTTGAAGCGTTGGCACTGCATAAAGAAATAGAATCAGATAAAGTATTTGAAACGCTACAAGGGATAAGCCTCTATTATCGTTCTATCGGAGATTTTGATAAATATTTAGAATACGGAAATCGACTCTTAAATCACCCTAGCGCTCAATCAGAAAATCAATTACGTGGCTTAGCTGAATACACCGTCGGCGAAGCGTTATTAAAATTGGGCAAATATGAACAAGCAAGAGTCCATATTAATCACACGATTCGAATACTTGAAAAAGTGTCATCGACGTGGGTGAGTGAGGGCTATGTCACGCTCGCGGAAATAGAGTTTGCGACTAACAATTTACCAAAAGCACTTGAGACAGTTAAACAAAGTAAAAAAATAGCCGAACAAGACAAGTATTATCTAGCGAGTTTGCAAGCTGAATTGCTAACTGCTGATATTTTACAAGCGCTTGATCGCCAAGAGGAAGCAATAACGTCATTAGAAGCCGCTATCGAACAGGCGGTTTATCACTCAGATAAAGCAACAGAGCAAAAAGCTAACCTCGCATTAGCCCAACTTTATGAAAATAGCGACCACCCCCAATTGGCACTGAATTTTTATAAAGAATATAAAAAGAATACAGATGACTTAGCTGAAAAAGCCCAAGAAACACAGTCGTCTTTTTACAATGCACAGTTGAACCTTGAGCACAAAGAACAACAAATCACTCAACTTGAAGCAACTCAAGCTCTGCAACAACTCGAACTGTCACAAAAAGAAAAAACAGAACAACTACGTGATTCAATTCTCGCTTTACTAGTCATTATTTTAGTGTCATTAGCCTATTATGTCGTTCATACTAAACGCACTAAAAACCGCATGAAAGCGTTGGCACAAGAAGCCAATTTGGCGAACAAAGCTAAAAGTAATTTCTTGGCCAAAATGAGCCATGAAATCCGCACGCCAATGAATGCCATTATAGGCCTTAGTCAATTAGCGTTAAATGCAAAGCTTAGCCCTAAGCAACGTGAAAATATTTCGATGGTGCATGCGTCTTCTCAGTCATTACTCACCTTATTAAACGACATTCTAGATTTTTCAAAAATTGAAGCTAAAAAACTCGAACTAGAGCATGCTGATTTTTTAGTAAACAATTCAATTCAACGGCTTCTCAATGTTTGTAGTTTTAGTGCCGATGAGAAACAGCTCAAGCTTAATGTTCGTATTGAAAATGATGTTCCTACGTCGTTAACTGGCGACGCGCTTCGTCTTGAACAAATACTCATTAATCTCGTTAATAATGCGATTAAGTTCACCGAGCAAGGTGATATCAATATTGTCGTGTCACTCGTTAAACAACACGATAATATCAATACATTGAAGTTTTCGGTAACAGATGAAGGTATTGGCATTGGCGAAGAGCAGCTACAACGTCTGTTCAAAGCGTTTTCACAAGCTGATGTATCCGTCACCAGACGTTATGGTGGCAGTGGTTTAGGTCTTACTATTTGTAAAGAACTCGTTGAGTTGATGAATGGCGCTATCAGTGTCGAAAGTGAACTAGGTAAAGGCTCCACATTTAGCTTTACAGTAGATATCGCCACCAGCAAAACGCTAACGGCTCAACTAACAAACGCTGATTTAAGTAACCTCAACAACCTTAAAATACTCATTGTTGATGATAGTAAAAGTTCCCGTACATTATTGTCTGAATCGTTAATTGATCTTGGTCTTGAATGCGCACAAGCGCGCAGCGGTATAGAAGCGTTAGAGCAAATCAAAGATGCTATAGATACTAAATCACCGTATGACATTGTATTGATGGACTGGCGTATGCCTGGTCTTGATGGTTTAGAAACCATTCGCATCATCAATCAGGTCGTTAATGAGCAGCTACCGAAATTCATTTTAGTATCGTCATTTGATAAAAGTGATGCCGTTAAACTTAGCCGTCATTTACCGATTGAAGATGTCCTTGAGAAGCCAGTTAAGCCATCTCAATTAACCAGCAGCTTGCTGACTATTGTTAATGGAAAGCAACGACAAGTTGTGCCAATGTCGCCATCACCGACATCCATCATTAGACGAGACTTCTCAAAAGTTAAACTGCTCATCGCAGAAGACAACAAAATAAACCAAAAAGTGATTTTAGGCTTTTTATCTGACACCAATGCCACCGTTGATATTGTTTCAAATGGCGTAGAAGCGGTTGAAAAAGCAAAGAATAATGACTATCACATCATTTTAATGGATGTTCAGATGCCTGAAATGGATGGTTTAACAGCCACCAAACTTATTAGAGAATTTGATCTCAACACACCAATTATGGCCATGACGGCACACAGCTTGCCAGAAGACATAGAGCAGAGCATGGCAGCCGGCATGAACGAGCATCTCACTAAACCTATCAATGCCAACTTGCTCATTGAAACCATTACTAAGAAAATCAGTATTTAACAGAAAAACCAAACCGTAACTTCATGAATAAAAAGTTATTACTTTTTTATACACTCTACGCAAATTTGCTGATAAGGTTATTTAATAATCTATCATTTGTATGATGTCGACCGGACATTTGGCAAACCAAATGGACATTGGCTAGTAGTTTCATGGAGAAAGAAATGACAACCCCCTTAAATATCCTTGTAGTAGACGACTCTCTTAGCATGCGTATTATTGCCACGCAAATTATCGAAGGTATTGGCCACAATATAGTTGCGCAAGCAGAGAACGGCAAAGAAGCCCTTAAGGCCTATATGGAACATCGTCCAGACATCGTGTTACTTGATCTTGTTATGCCAGTATTTGACGGCAAGAAAACCCTCAAGAAATTGATGCAGGTCGATCCACAGGCGAAGGTTGTTATTTGTAGCTCATTAGGCTCAGAAGGCGACATTGAATATTGCTTAAACGAAGGTGCGGCTTTTTATTTGCAAAAGCCATACGAAGAACAAGCCTTTGAAACCGCTTTCGAAAGCATTACTACTAACACATCGCCAATTGCGTAAGGGATTACCATGTCGAATAAATTTTTAGGTCAATTCCTGCTAGAGAAAGGAATCATTACGCCAGCACAACTATTAAAAGCGCTTGAATTACAAAAAGAATTCAATCCAAGTTTAGGTCAACTAGCCATTAACCAAGGTTATATCGATAATGACGCGGCCAATAAAATAAATTTAGAACAACAGCGCACTGACCAGCGCTTTGGTGATCTCGCCATTAGCTTAGGCTATATGACGTTGACTCAAGTTGATGAGCTATTTAGTGTGCAGCAAAGCACCAGAAAATTCTTTGGCGAGATTCTTGTCGAGCAAGGGTTTATTAATCAAGCAATGCTTGAAGATCAACTAAAAGAACATCAAGCGCTAAAGCAACAAGCAGAGTTATCGCTAGACAATGCAATTAGCAATCATCCACATCACGCACTCATTACTAACACCTTAGAAACATTCGTGAAGTCATTTACCCGTATTCCGAAGATCCCAACACAGGTGTCAAATGTAATCACACAAATACCAGCATTAACGAATGATCAATATATCATTTCTCAACAAGCTAATTTGCCGCAAACATTTAAAATTGGCGTTATCGCACCAAGCGAATTAATGAAAACGTTAGGCACTAGCTTTTTAGGTTTTGACACCTCAAGCAATGAAGCATTGTATATTGATGCCGTAAGTGAGTTGCTCAATATCATTTTAGGAAATGTGCTGGTTATTAACGGTGAACAACAAACTGAACTGAGTCCTCCGCAAGTTGAGCGCAACAGTGATGATATTAGTCAATCATTTACCGAGTTTTTTGGCGTAGAAATGTCAGCAGGCGGCCACGATTTTAGCGTGTTTTTCATGTACAACTAACTTGCGAGCCAACATCTTGCAGCTAATTCCGATAACAGCTGCAAGATTCTTAATCCCTACCTAAAACATACATAATCAATAAAATCAATCCCTTATTGTATGTGACATGGTCAGTGTCATATGACATTTTGTGGTACAGTCACCTTTATGACGTTTGATGTTTTCTCATTTCTTGATTTACTAGCCCCATCAAACAACACGGAGCAGTCATTATGAGCGACACCATTGAACAACCATCAGTTACTTCATCAATACGTAAAGGTATCAATTATTATTTTGAAGATGGCGATAATAAAATACGAGTGTTTTGCTCAATGGTTTCAGGAAAAGAAATCGTCTACCTTAATGATAAAGAAGTTAGCAATAAACGTTCATTGCGAACCAAAACTATTCATAAGTTTACAAAAAACAAAGAAAAGTACGAAGTTGAAGTTGAGGTAACTAGTCTTTTACTTGGTCATATAGACTGTACATTGATTAAAGATGGGACACATTTAGAAACCGCAAAATACGCTTTTACTAAAAGCTGGAAGTCATTAGCATCCACATTTACGAAAATGTTTTTAATCTCATTTGTTGTAGGCTTTGTTGTTGGTTATAGCCTCGTTACATTCGTTTTTAACGGAGGCTAACATGGAAGTGAATGCACAATTAATTAAAGAACATCGAACATCGCGGGCTTATACTCAGCAGCACTTAGCAGATGCTTGTAGTGTAAGTTTACGAACGATTCAACGTGTTGAACGCTACGGCGTAGCATCTCCCGAAACATTAATGAGCTTAAGCGCTGTATTTAGTGTTGAGAGTAGTCAATTATTAAGTATCAAACCCAAAGCAGTTGCGGAATCTAGTGAAGAAGAAACACTTAAAAAACAGATAAATATTTCGATAGTTTTTATAGCCACCACTATTGGCGCTGTTTTAGGCTCAGTAATTACTTATGCTGTAACACTGTAGCGCACATAGAGTGTGCACTACACCGTAATTACTTGTCAGGCTTATTAAACGGATAAGCCTGTTGCTTCACCCAACCATCAGGCATTCCGCCGCCAACAATGCCGTATTTTTCAGGCCATTTATCTTCACCACGCACTGCTGTACCTAATAAATAATCAATAAACGAAAAATGCGCTGCATAATTTCGATCGATTGCTGCTTTGTCAGATGCATGATGCCAATGGTGGAATTGTGGCGTTACTATGATGTACTTGAGCCATCCCACATGAATATTGGCATTAGCGTGATTAAACACCGCTTGGAAGCCAACAATAATGATGTAGGTATCAATCACCGATTTTTCAAAACCAAATACAAATATTGGTAACAACACAAAACAACGCGTTGCGATTAACTCAAGAAAATGCTGACGAGAACCCGCTAACCAATCCATGCTTTCTACACTGTGATGAACGCTATGGAAACGCCATAAGAAAGGCACTTCATGATAAGCACGATGTAATGAATACTGCATAATGTCCGCAAATAACAACACAGCAAAGAGCTGCATCCACCAAGGTAACGCCTGCACCCACGCTTGCAGCGCATCACTCACCGCCCAACCAAACAACTGATTTACAAATTGGTTCGTAGCTAAGAGTGCAAAACCTATCATCAGGTGATTAATCAAAAAATGCTGCATATCGGTTTGCCACTCAGGACGTAATACAGCTTGCTTGCGATGAGGAATAAGCTTTTCAATAAAGACAAAAATGAGTGTTGAGCCGAGTAAATCCAGAATGAACCAATCGAGTCCCAAATAAGGTGTGTTATCGGGGAAATCACCGACATCAACACGGTGCCCGCCCAGTGCAATAGTAATTACAACCAATGTCCATGCAATGAAAGCAGCGCGCTTATTGACATTGCGTATAACGTTCCATAAACCCAATGCGCCAGATACAACTAAGGCAACAAACATCACAACACGAATTGTATCGACATCATAAGATTGACGTAATTCAGGCGTCGTCAAATACTGAGGAAAATGAAAAGCAATAACGCCTAAAAAACTAAGCAGCGCTAAAGTAACGGCAATGTATCCACTTAATCGACCATCACCTACTGCAAATTGGCCACCTTGAGGCTGTTGAATCATAACGTTCCCTGTTGTTATATATAAGTGAGACTGTACCAAAATTAAGCACAGTGTAGTCGCTTCACGCTATAAAGCCAAGGTTGAATAAAATTTGAACCACAAAGATCAACAGACCCTATCCTTCGTCAAAATAAAATAATGATTCAACCGTCGTCTCAAAATGCTGAGCAATAGACAACGCAATGACAACTGACGGCGTAAAACGCCCAGTTTCCACGGTACTAATCGTCTTACGAGACACGCCAATGGCGTCGGCGAGATCTTGCTGCGATAGCTTGTGTTTAGCGCGAAACTTCGCGATGTTGTTGTCTAGTTCTCTATTCATTATCTTCACGTAGTAATAACAATATTGTCGCGCCATACGCAGTTAAAACACTGCCAAATATTAACTCAAACATATAGCTACCGAGTAGCGTTAGTATTTCATCAGTAACAAAGTTACTAATCAAACCAATGAGCAAAACAGCACTAAGCGCCGACGAGTTTGCGACGCTCGCAACATGCACACTATATTCGTCTTCAAAGCTGGCAACTTTACGCATTCCTTCTATTTTCCAGCTATCCACAACTAGTGAAATCGCTGCGTAAAAGATATAAATTACACTAGGAATACCAATCCAATATGAGATTTTTATTGCTGTGTCTGCCCACTGAGTATATTGCTCAATCAATGTATAGATTGGCCCACTAAGAAATCCGATTCCAACAAGCAAACTAACCAACGCATTGCGTTTTAATAAACGAAACTCTTGCTCAGCAACAGATAGTTTAGGTATTTCCATCTCAGTTGATTTATTCATGGTCGTCTCCGCGCAACATCATCAATATAGATATTCCATACGAAAAGCTTGTTAATATGGCGATTATAACTACCATCGTATTTCCTGATATTTCATTACCATCTGGCGAGAAAGAGAATAGGAAGCCCAAAAAACCGAAAATTGCTGTTAGTGTGTACTTGCATGCTTTGGCATATAAGAAGCTATAGTATTCGTCTCTGCACTCTCCATTCCAGAATACATAATCCCAACCAGGTGTTACCCACATTAACCGGATAAATAGCCCCCCCATTATTAAGAGGCCGATAACCATGGCCAATCCGCCAATAAGAAAACCTAGTAACCCACAACCTAAACCACACATTGCATGCGCACCAACCTTCAAAAAAAGCAGCTCTTCTCGTGGCGTTATTAATTTCTTATTTTCCATAACTTTCTCCCTGTTCATAAAAATCTACAATTATTAAGCACTTTTACGTAATAAATAAAACACCGAAAATCCATATCCCAATCCCAAAGCCGCGATAACAAGCGCTAAGCAAGATTGAGTTGAAAACATAAGGTCATCGTCTTTTGTGGACCAGTACCACATAAACCCAGTGACAACACAGGTAACATCGAAAGCATGCTTATAGGCTTTGTGATGGATAAAGTTGAGATATTCATCGCTATAATTTCGAGAGTCGACATCTTTTTTATTCATGCTTTTTCCAATGTGCTGGCTAATTATAATTGAATACATCACAACAAAAGCACAAGAAACCCCAAAAATTACCATCAACATTTTGATAGTTTCATCATCTGCTAATCCATATATTGCTATGAGTAACGCACCTAAACCAAACGCAATACTTGCTTTCATTCTTTCACGTAAATATTTCAATTCCGCATCAGGTTGTGTCAAATCATCAATATCCATTTTATTTCTCCTTCTATAACCTTGACACCTTTAGGTATCATTAGATACCCAAAGGTTACAATTGATACCTAAAGGTGTCAAATTAATAATCAAAAAAGATCCTGTTACAGTTTTCAACCAACTGAAATCAATGAATGCACAACAACACTGGAAAAACCCACCTAGCCTACGCATAATAGCTTGGTCAAAAATGGAGAACGCTCATGAAATTTAAAAAAATTGCCATTGCTGTCACCACAGCATTAGCACTAAGTGCTTGTAACAGCACAATGATGGACACCAAAAAACAACACATGCCATCAAATGCGCAAGCTGCTATGCAAAACAAAGTATTTAGCCAAGACTATGTGATAGAAGAACTCGATAATGGCCTGAAAGTCATGATCGTTAAGACTGACTACCCTGATCTTGTATCATTACAAATTCCCGTTTCAACAGGTTCACGTAACGAAGTTGAAGAAGGGAAAACTGGCTTCGCTCATTTCTTTGAACACATGATGTTTAAAGGCTCTAAGAAGTTTCCACAAAAGATGTACGCGGATATATTTAAAAATGCCGGTGTCGATAATGGTGCATACACCACGAATGATTACACCAACTACCATCTAGACTTCTCAAAAGAACATTTAGAAAAGGTATTAGAAATTCAGGCTGATCACTTTCAAAACCTAGAATACACAGACGCCCAATTTAAAACTGAAGCGCTAACCGTTAAAGGCGAGTACCTTAAAAACAACGCGAGCCCAATTCGTAAGTTATTGTCAGCGGTTCGCAATGAAGCGTTTGATAAACATACCTACAAACACACAACTATGGGCTTCTTCAAAGACATCGAAGCAATGCCTGATCAAATCGCTTACGGCAAAACATTTTTCGAACGTTTCTATAAGCCTGAATACGTTTCTTTAGTCATTGTGGGTGATGTTGACCCTGCTAAAACGATGGATATGGTGAAGAAGTATTGGGGTGAATGGCAACGTGGCACCTTTGAAACCGTTGTTCCGCAAGAACCAAAGCAAATGGCACCGCGTTACAAACACGAAGTTTACCCAAACTTACCGGGTCACTGGTTATTGGTTTCTTACAAGGGCAGTGATTGGCAGCCAGCGAAGAAAGATCGCGCTGCACTTGATTTATTATCACAGCTTTATTTCTCAAGTAACTCAGCACTTTATCAAGAGCTTGTAGTGGACAAGCAGCTAGCTAGCCAAATGTTTACTTACAATCCTGAAACTAAAGATGCAGGTTTACGCCATGTGTTTGTAAAAGTTGATGACAAGAAAAACCTGACTGCAGTGCGTGATGCTATTAATCGTACATACGCTAAAGCACGTACTGAATTAGTAGATAAGACAAAACTAGATAATCTAAAAGCGAATATCAAATATAGCTTCGTCAATGGCTTAGATTCATCAGAGTCTATTGCTGGTACGCTAGCAAGCTACATGCATTTTGATCGTAACCCAGAAATGCTCAATGAGTTATACAACAGCATCGACGGTATTACCGCTGAAGATATCCGCACTATGGCTAACAAGTACTTCACCGACAATGGCCGCACCACGGTTACGATGTCAGCAGAAGATACCATTGCAGGCTTTGACAAAGAAGTTAACTTAAATGCAGCAGTCGTGAAGATGGCGACTAAGCCAAAATCAATCGACTTTGCCGTATTAGATAAAAGCAACAAGTCGCCGTTAATTGATTTAAACATTTTGTTCTACACCGGTGCTGCTGCTGATCCGGCAATGAAAAAAGGTACCGCGGCATTGATGGCAAGTATGTTGACTCAAGGCGGCAGCGCAACTAAATCTTATCAAGAAATCAAAAAAGCACTATACCCACTAGCGGGCAGCTTTGGCGCACAACTTGATAAAGAAATGATGTCGTTTAGTGGCCGTGTTCACAAAGACAATGCAGCTGATTGGTATGCATTGGTTAGCGAGCAACTGCTTAATCCAGGCTGGCGCGAAGATGACTTTAAACGTTTGAAGAAAGAGTTAGTTGACGGCATTAAAGCCGGCCTTAAAGCGTCAAATGACGAAGAGCTTGGTAAAGAAGTGCTTTATAGCGAGTTATATCAAGGTCACAGTTATGAAAGCTACAACTACGGTGACTTATCTGACATCGAGAGCATTACCCTTGATGATCTAAAAGCATTCTATAAATCACAGCTGACACAATCTAAATTACATTTAGGCTTTACCGGCGACGTGCCAAGTGATGTTAAACAAGCATTGATGAGTGACTTAGCAATGTTACCTAAAGGTGATGAAAAGCGCCTTAAGATTGTCGATGCGCCGGTATTAAAAGGTCATCACGCCACTATCGTTCAAAAGAATGCACAATCAACAGCGGTATCTTTCGGTTTCCCAATCGATACTATTCGTAGCGATAAAGACTGGGCGGCACTGTGGTTAGTACGTTCGTATTTCGGTGAACACAGAAGCTCAAACAGTTATCTGTACCAGAAAATTCGCCAAGATCGCGGCATGAACTACGGTGACTACTCATACATTGAGTATTTCCCACGTGGCATGTTCCAAACTAAGCCTGATGCTAACTTAGGTCGTTCAAGCCAAATCTTCCAAGTTTGGTTGCGTCCACTACGTTCAAACAACGATGCGCACTTTGCGACACGTGCCGCGTTATTTGAATTAGATAAGCTAATCAAAAATGGCATGAGCAAGAAAGACTTCGAAGCAACGCGTAATTTCTTGGTCAACTATGTGCCTCAATTAGTATCAAGCCAAGACAAGCAATTAGGTTACGCCCTAGATAGCGAATTCTACAACACTGAAGATTTCGTATCACTCGTTCGCAACCAGCTTAAATCGCTAACCGTTGAAGACATCAACCGTGTTATCAAAGAGAACCTACAAACGGATGATATCCAATATGTATTTATCTCTGGCGATGCTAAAGACATGAAAAATCGTTTAGCGAATGAAACGCAATCGGTACTTAAGTACAACAGTGAAAAACCTGCTGATTTACTGGCTGATGATAAAATCATTCAAGATTACAAGCTTACTATTCCATCAAAAGATATCGAGATTATCGATGTAAAAGATGTGTTTAAGTAACTAACCAATAAAAGAGCAAAGGCGCAATCAATTGATTGCGCCTTTTTATTTTAGGAAAGGACAAATAATCGATATTAAAACTGGTAGATCGATAAATCGCTGCTACACTGAACAATATTTGCACGGCAGCCTAATTTTCGACAATGACGTTTTCAGCTTTATTTTCCCCACGACACAGTATTCTCTTATTGGCATTGCTTTGGCTTTTTACAGCAAACCACGCATTAGCCAGCGCTCCGAAAGCTTATCACCTTTCACCAGAAGTCAACGGCCAGTTGTTTCGACTCGACAAGCCACTATCCGGCATTGAAGTCGTTCGCAAACTCAGTTACCCCAACGGTGAGGAAATTGTTGATACCACCACCACAGATCGCGCCGGTAAATTTACGTTTGCAGAAAAATCCGTTAGTGAGCTAGCGCAAGGGAGCAAGCACCACGAGTCGCAAGCAATTCAACTAATCGTTGCCAAATGGCGCAACAACTACCACACCCTATGGCTGCTACGCCCGTCAAGTGGACAGCAAGACACCACCATTACCCAAAAACTCGGTGTTCTGCGCTGCGACCTCACCGACACCGAAGCATCCTATATTCTAAAAAGTGACAAGTACGACAACAGCAAACATCTGTTATATAGCGTCTGCGATATCGACGGTACGCGCGCCACACTGCGATATTCCTGGACCATGTAAATAACCTGAAAAGGAAATTTGCAGTTCAAAAATCAGCTACTAAGCTCAATGGTATTCGCAAGGCAGCAACCCTTGAACAATGACGTTAGAAAGTAGAAACAAATCATATTTCACAAAGCCTAAAATTTCGTTTGCCATCATTTCTATACTGTTGGTTGTTTTTGCCTTTTTAGCCACCACTGAGGCCACTGCAAAAATGTTCGGATTATTCAAAAAGCACGATGTTCATCTTTCACCAGCCGTCAGCGGCAAACTCTCCAAAGGCGACACGCCGTTAAAAGGAATTGCCGTTACACGTTCATTAACCTATGACAATGAACAAATTGATACTGCAGTGACCGATGAGCAAGGACAATTCTCCCCGCTATTAGTACAGCATCGAGAAGTCCCAATAGCCCACTGCACGAAGCTCGCATCAGACAAATCATTAGCGTAGAGATTAACGATTCCACGTATGTGCTTTGGTACAACACGTCGTTTGGCATAAAAGAGCACGCTGCAATTAAAAAATTACTCAATCAACTGCAATGTGACATCAATGATAACGAGCAGTCTTTTGAAGAGCCCAGTATCGAATTTCCAAGCACAACACATTACATCCATTCAATTTGTCGATGGTCAAAATAAAAGGAGTTAGCCATGCCAGTATTAAGCCCAAAGCTTGCATCATTACTAGCAGACGAGTCATACAACATCAAAGATAAATCAGTACAGAAAATCTTTCGCCAACTCTGCATCATGAATCTTCAACATCACAGGTTATTCTTGCCAAATGGCGCAATGCTTATCACATCCTCTGGCAAGTTCGTCCTTCAAGTGCAGAAGAAGACAGCGTCATAAGCAACCAATTAAACGATCTCACTTGTGATATTACAGACAACGAAGAGACCTACATTTTACAAAGCGACAAATATACAAATGCTAAACATTTACTCTATAGCATCTGTGACATCGATGGCACACGTACTACATTACAATACGTGTGGACATTATGATAACGCTTAAACTTTTTTCTTAAGTTTCTTTATGGCTTTTTGCGCATTAGTATTGCTGCTATCCAACTTAAACGCCTGTTGATAGTGTCGTAAAGCCAGTTCATAATTTTTATTGGCGAAATAAGCTTCACCTAAACTATCATACGTGTTGGAAGACTCAGGCGCTAGGTCGACTGCTAACTTAAAAAAAGCAATGGCCTCTGTCGTCATATTAACTTTTAACAGTTCATAACCAAAATAGTTCAGCCCTGCCTCTCCCAGTTTAACTCCTTCGGCATTCAACGCATGATATTTAGAAATTCCGGCTGTTAACCCTTTGTCCTTAATAAGGTTGAATAATTTAGTATACAATCTGGGTTTTGCTTTTTTATACGGCTTTCCGTAAAGAATATTGGTTATCCCTGCAGTCATAGAGCGTAATGCTACGCCACCCGTATTATTCAGAATAACGATCAAATACTCATCTTCGATATAACGAACAACATAGCTATGAAATCCCTTAATCATACCCGCGTGACTGATATTTGTGAGTGTTTTACCGTACTTATCCGCAGCGATCTCTTCAACAAACCAACCATAACCATAGTTTTTATGTGGCGAAACTTGATACATTTTTTCCACAAGAGACTTTTTAAGTAATTTACCACCGTGAAGCGCTCGTTCCCAACGCATTAAGTCTTCAACCGTCGAATAGATAGACCCTGATGCATAAGGAAGACTCATGTCATAATATTGTGCATTTTCAAATCCGTTGAAATTTTTAGAATAACCACTAGCTTCTCTTTTTTTAAGAGGCCCATGATAGTAGTATCCTGAATCATTCATTCCTAATGGCTTGAAGATCTTTTCTTCTAATAACGTTGAAAATGGCTTATCAGTAATAACTTCCATGATATGCCCAAGAATGGTATAGCCTGAATTACTATATCTCCAGCTCGTACCAGGTTGGAAATCAAGATCTTCACTACAAAATTGTTCTACAAATTCTCCAACAGAATACGGATTTTTACTAGGTAGCTCTCTTAATTTACGCAATCTCAAAAAGTCAGGGATCCCAGACGTGTGATTCAGAAGCTGATGAATGGTAATTTCATCACCAGTGTCTTTCCGGTAATCCTTGAGATAACGAGTGATGGGGGCATTTAGATCGATTTTCCCTTCTTGTACCAACTGCATCACCAAGACTGCGGTAAAAGGCTTAGTTACCGATGCTATTTTATATTTAGTATCTACAGTACTCTTAATATCCCATTCAAAATTCGCATAACCATACGCTTTTTCAAAAACAATATCATTGCCTTTTGACACTAAAACTGTGCCGTTAAATTCTTTGATATCAACATAGCTTTGCATGAGTTTATCAATCTTTTTTGAGGCCTCGTTCGCGTGAAGTTGACCAGCCATTAGCGATATAAAAAATACCAGTAACGAGATAATCTTTATTTTCATACTTATCCTTATTTCATTATTAAAGTGAGTGTTTATGTTTAACTAAGATTTTCGAATAATGACTATACTCATGATTGACCTTTTCTTGGTGACAATCATGGTTCCTTTTGCTGACTTAAAGTGACACCTTGGTGAATCCGATGTAACATCTTGCTTTTAGAGGATTAAAAAGTTATGTAATGAGTAAACATTTAATTGGTGATGACTTAACTATTGATACTGAGCAACGATTAGTCACCCAAGACGGCGTTGAACTGAAGCTACCTGAACTGTCATACCGCTTATTACTTGCATTAGTTGAGCGGGCTCCTAATATTATTTCTCACGATCAGCTCATGACCGCAGTTTGGCAAGATAGAATAGTGTCAGATGAAAACTTAAAAAAGCGAGTCTCGCGCTTACGTGAATCTTTAGGAGACTCTTCTGACTCTCCCAAATATTTCATCGCCGAACGAGGGCTGGGTTATCGTTGCATCGCACCAGTTAAAGAGGCCTTTGAACAACCAATCGCCAATCAGCTCGAATTAACTCCCGGCTCAAAGATGGAAATCCATTTTCGTTATTTAATAGCCTTCATTAGTGTGCTCGCCGTTTCAGTCGCAATATTTCTAAGCAAGGATTCTACAGATAACGAAAACATTGAAAAATTAACATCAGCCGGTAGCACGTCATTTCAAGCTACTCAGTTTTATTATCGCTTTAATGATACAGATAACAATAAAGCGATGGCTTTATTTAAAAAAGCTATCACCGCAGATCCCGCTGTCAGCGTCAATTACAGTGGTTTAGCCAACGTTTATGCGCAAGGATACTATCAATTTGGAGAAAATGAGTTATGGCTTGATGAAGCACTATCTCTGTCAAAAATAGCAATAAGTAAAGCGCCTAAAAAACCATGGGGACACAACGCACTAGGCTTTTCTTATTATCTACAAGGTGATTATAAACAGGCATTAATAGCCTTTGACACAGCATATAGAATCGCGCCTGACTGGGGGTTAAATCAAGGTCAACTGGCACTTGCGCATTTGGCGCATAGCGAATATTTTCTAGGCTATAAACATGCAAGTGATGCATTGAAAAAAATGCCAACTCAAGCTGAAACAAACACGATAATGGGGATCGTTTATCAAGAATTAAGCATGTCTCAACATGCAACAGCAATGTACAACAAAGCCCTAAAAATCAATCCAAACTATCGGCTCGCCACAGCTAACTTAGCGCGCATTGCCATCACAGAGAGCAATAAACAGTTGGCACTTAAGTTATTGACTAAGCTCACTGAAAAATACCCGACACATCAGTTAAGCCACTGGTTATTTGCTCAATATCATTTGCAAAATAATAACATTGAATTGGCACTAACAAGCTTCTCTAAGGCAGCTGAACTTGGCGGACAGTATCAATTGCCGTCAAAAGTTTATAGCGCAATAATTAATGGTAATACAAATGATTTATTGCAGATTGGAGAAGAGATTTCGACCTTAGTAGCCTCAGGAAACCAATGGCCAGAACTTAAATTCAACAAGGCAATCATTGCACTTTCACTTAACAATGAAATGGCGAGTCAGTGGTTAACAACGGCTATTAACGACGGGTTTAGCACGGAATATCGTCTTAAAAATATCCCAATTAAGTTAACGAGCAAACAGCAACGCATTATATCAAGCACACTCGAAGAGCTCCAAATACGTAACAAACAAAAACAGTTAAAACGAGCACCTGGTCAATAACCTTTCAGCCTACTGACTTTTTTGAAAGTCGTAGGCATTTTAAACAATTTCTAACTTAAAACTGATAACTAATGGTCAAACCGCCTGCAGCACGCTCTTCTTTACTGTGAGATGCTTTGCCATATCCAGCTTCAAGACGTAAGCGCCAACCAGCGTTATTAATACCATTGAAGTAATAACTATAAGACAGACCAGCACCATTTAATGTTTCATCATCAAAAGCTTCTTTTAATGCGCAGCCGAAAATACTGCCAAAAGCCTCACCAATATTAGATGCGTCAGTCTTCGGCTCACAGTCATCTCCTTTGTAAATCCCTACAGCACCAACAAAACCGCCAAATGCGTGATTAAGATTATTGCCATACCCCTGCTCAAAACCTGCAGAAAATCCATCATCGAGCCCCATCTTATAATTAGCAAACCAACGTTGAGATTTATCCTGTGTAGCCATTGATCCTTCTAATGCTGCAAAATACGGATAACCAGCTCCTACTGAAAACCCAAATTCGTTAGCGGTTGCAGAATTCGACGTTAATAATGCTAATGCTGAAAATGCCAAACCTGTCGCGATTTTTCTCATGCTAATTCCTTGCTTAAATAAAAAGATTCTTACATTACAATTCATTAGCAGTAAGTACAATAGGAAAACACAATTTGAAACAGTTCAATTTCTAGCCACTAATGATTAATAATCCTTTGATCTAAGTCAGTACACATATATTAGACAGGCCTAATATAGAGTTTAAGTAATCACACAGGACAAGCTAATGACTGACAAAAGACGTATCAGAATTTTGCAAATTATCATGATTATTGGTATTGGATTGATATTGTTAGGGCATTACTTTATTAGTTATGCGAACTTGCCGCAGAAGATGGGTGTTAGCGGAATTATCATCAGTGCTATGTGTGTTGCTCTAGGAATTATTTGCTCCTTACCGACCAAGATCTATTTAACCATTCTTCTTATGCGGCAAGAAAAAGAACCAGAACATTAGTTATTCTTTTGGCTTAGTAAGATTAGCCCCTTATCTAGCAAGTCGGCGTAATACTGAGCTTTAGGGTGACTTTTATTAAAGGCAACAAATAAAGGGACTTTCACAACACCAATACGATTATGCCCAATTAGCGAGTCAGGTGACAACCCCATCGAATTTAAGTGAAATTCGACAACGCTTTCAGTCATATAGGCTAAATCAATGCGCCCTAATAACAACATTTTTATGAGGTTCTCGTCAGATTGTGCATGATGGCGAATAAAAGTGTAATCATAATATTCTTGATGATACATATATCCATTTACTTCACCGACATTGAGTTGAGAGTTGTTTAGATCTTGTGGCCCGTTAATAATGACTGGAAACTTTTTTGCGGAAAAGAATTTAGTGACTACGTGATATATTGGCTGTTCACCAAATAAAAAAGCCTTTGTTCCTTCAGGCGTTTTGACCGTACTAAACCCAGCAAGGCCACGACCATTTTTAAGCCATTGTTTTAACCGCGCGAATGGTAAGACTTGATACTTAACATCAACACCAACGAGGGCATATGCATCAATCACCCTTTGGTTTACCAATCCACTCCCATCTTCGTTAGAAAAAGGAGTATAGCCGTTTTCAGCATAAATGGTGATGGTATCAGCTTGGGCTAAACGACTTGAAAAACTAATAAGCAGGAACAAAGTAAACAAAGACGTTTTCAACATAATATGTGCACCCCCCAAATTATTACCAATTCCATTATTTAAGTGATCTTGTTGTGCTTAGGAAGAATTAACTCGAACAAGGCGCTCGATTGATCAATATAGTTGAAAAGCCATTACTGTGCGAGCATTGAGTTAAATTCAGGCACAAAAAAAGCGCCCTTGGGCGCTTTTTTAAATCATTAACTAAAAGGCTTAACCTTTCTTACGAACCATTTCTAGTACGCGTAATTGAGCTACTGCATTAGCTAATTGCTTAGCTGCTTCTGCGTAGTCCATGTCACCTGAGTGATTGTTAATGTTTTCTTCAGCAAGACGCTTAGCTTCAACAGCTGCTTCTTCGTCAAGATCACCACCACGGATAGCAACATCAGCAAGGATGTTAACTAGCGATGGTTGAATCTCAAGAATACCGCCAGAAAGGAAGATAACCTCTTCCTCTCCGTTCTGTTTTACTAGGCGAACCATGCCGGGCTTAATGCTTGTTAGTAATGGCGCGTGACCAGGCATAATACCTAGTTCACCAGCGTCACCTGAAACCTGTAAAGATTCCACACGGCCAGAGAAAATTTGCTCTTCCGCGCTAACAACATCAAGATGTACAGTCATAGCAGCCATAGTTGTCTCCTAAGCGATTAAAGCTTGTTTGCTTTCTCGATTGCTTCGTCGATGCTACCAACCATGTAGAACGCTTGTTCTGGTAGGTCGTCGTATTCGCCAGCTAAAATGCCTTTGAATCCTGCGATAGTATCTTTAAGTGCTACGTATTTGCCTGGCGCACCAGTGAATACTTCAGCAACGAAGAACGGTTGAGATAAGAAACGTTCAATCTTACGAGCACGAGTTACGGTTTGCTTATCTTCTTCAGATAGCTCATCCATACCTAGGATCGCAATGATGTCTTTAAGCTCTTTATAACGTTGCAACGTGTTTTGAACGTCTTGTGCAATATCGTAATGCTCTTGACCAACAACTAATGGATCAAGTTGACGAGACGTTGAATCTAGTGGATCGATTGCAGGGTAAATACCACGCGAAGCGATGTCACGAGACAGTACAACTGTCGCATCTAAGTGAGCAAAGGTTGTTGCTGGAGATGGATCCGTTAAATCATCCGCAGGTACGTATACCGCTTGAATAGAAGTAATCGAACCTTTCTTAGTTGAAGTAATACGCTCTTGTAATACACCCATTTCTTCAGCAAGTGTAGGCTGGTAACCTACCGCTGATGGCATACGACCAAGAAGTGCAGATACTTCTGTTCCAGCTAGTGTGTAACGGTAGATGTTATCTACGAAAAGTAGAACGTCTAGGCCGTCATCACGGAATTTCTCAGCCATAGTCAAACCAGTTAACGCTACGCGTAAACGGTTTCCTGGAGGCTCGTTCATTTGACCGTAAACTAACGATACTTTATCAAGTACGTTAGATTCGTTCATTTCGTGGTAGAAATCGTTACCCTCACGAGTACGCTCACCAACACCAGCAAATACTGAGTAACCACTGTGCTCGATCGCGATGTTACGGATCAATTCCATCATGTTTACTGTTTTACCAACACCAGCACCACCAAACAGACCGACTTTACCACCCTTAGCGAATGGACATACTAAATCGATTACTTTGATACCAGTTTCTAACAAATCGTTAGAGTTAGCTTGCTCTTCGTAGCTTGGCGCTTCACGGTGGATTTCCCAACGCTCTTCTTCACCAATAGGACCCGCTTCATCGATTGGGTTACCTAAAACATCCATAATACGGCCAAGGGTTTGTTTACCCACTGGAACCTTAATTGGATACTGTGTGTTTTCTACGGTTAGGCCACGACGTAAACCGTCAGATGAACCCATAGCGATAGTACGAACTACGCCACCGCCCAGCTGCTGCTGAACTTCTAGCACTAGGTTGTAACCTTCGTTAGTTACTTTTAGTGCGTCATATACTTTTGGTACCGACTCTTGTGGGAATTCAACATCCACAACCGCGCCGATTACCTGTACTACGTTACCTAAACTCATGATTTTTCCTCAAAGCTTATTGGTTATACGATTGCCTAAACAGCTGCTGCGCCGGCTACAATTTCACCCAATTCTTGAGTGATACTCGCCTGACGTGCTTTGTTATAAACAAGTTGTAAATCGTCGATCAAGTCTGATGCGTTGTCTGTGGCGCTTTTCATTGCCATCATACGTGCAGCCATTTCACAGGCAACATTTTCTACAACACCTTGATACACCTGAGACTCTACGTAACGCGTTAGAAGTACATCGAGTAATTCTTTTGCGTCTGGTTCGTAGAGGTAATCCCAATGATGAGATTGCTCAGTATTACCTTCTTGTTTTGGCAAAGGTAGTAGTTGATCGATTGTTGGCTCTTGAACCATAGTGTTCACAAACTTGTTGTGTACCACGTATAAACGGTCCAATTTACCTTCGTCATATGCTTTCAGCATAACTTGCACGCTACCAATAAGCTCTTGAAGTGACGGGGTATCGCCCAAACCTGAAGTTTGTGCAACAACGTCGCCGTTTCCAAAGCTATTGAAGAAGCTGATTGCTTTACTACCAATGAGTGCGAACTGTACGTCTGCGCCTTTAGTAGTCCATTCACCAGCATCTTTAGCCACTTTCTTGAACAAGTTAATGTTTAAGCCGCCACATAGGCCACGGTCACTCGAAATTACGATGTAACCAACACGCTTGACGTCACGCTCTTCCAAATAAGGATGGCGATATTCCAAGCTACCTTCTGCGATATGACCAATCACTGAGCGCATGTTTGTGGCATATGGACGTGACGAGTGCATGCGGTCTTGTAGACGACGCATTTTACTCGCAGCAACCATTTCCATAGCGCTAGTGATCTTTTGAGTGTTTTTAACACTCGCGATCTTACTTTTTATCTCTTTTCCGCCAGCCATCTCTTCTTTCTCCAGTTAGTTAGGTGCTGTTACCAACACCTATCACCGACTTAGTAAGTCTGAGTTGCTACGAAGTTATCTAGCAGTGCTTTAAGACCAGATTCGATATCAGCGTCATATCCGCCTTTAACGTTAATCTTAGCTAATAGCTCGCTACCTTCGCTGTTTGCGTAAGAAAGTAGAGACGCTTCAAAATCGACAACTTTGTTGATTTCAACGTCTTTCAAGTAACCTTTTTCAGCAGCAAAGATAACAACACCTTGCTCAGCAACGCTCATAGGAGCATATTGCTTTTGCTTCATTAATTCAGTTACACGTTGACCATGCTCTAATTGAGCACGAGTTGCGTCATCTAGATCAGAAGAGAACTGAGCAAACGCCGCTAATTCGCGGTATTGTGCTAGTGCAGTACGGATACCGCCAGAAAGCTTCTTGATGATCTTAGTTTGTGCAGCACCACCAACACGCGATACCGAGATACCTGGGTTAACAGCAGGACGTAAGCCTGAGTTAAATAGATCTGTCTCTAGGAAGATCTGACCATCGGTAATCGAGATTACGTTAGTAGGTACGAATGCAGAAACGTCACCTGCTTGAGTTTCGATAATCGGTAGAGCCGTTAACGAACCAGTTTTACCTTTAACTTCACCGTTAGTGAACTTTTCTACGTAATCTACGTTTACGCGAGAAGCACGCTCTAATAAGCGACTGTGAAGATAGAATACGTCACCTGGGTAAGCTTCACGGCCTGGTGGACGACGTAAAAGTAGAGAGATTTGACGGTAAGCAACAGCTTGCTTAGTCAGATCATCATATACGATTAGTGCATCTTCACCGCGGTCACGGAAGTATTCACCCATAGCACAACCTGAGTAAGGTGCTAAGAATTGTAGTGCAGCAGCTTCAGCAGCAGATGCAACAACAACGATAGTGTTTTCTAATGCGCCGTGCTCTTCTAATTTACGAACAACGTTCGAAATTGTAGAGTTCTTCTGGCCGATAGCTACGTATACACACTTAATGCCAGAATCTTTCTGAGCAATAATTGCATCTACAGCGATAGCTGTTTTACCAGTTTGACGGTCACCGATGATTAATTCACGTTGACCACGGCCAACAGGAATCATTGTATCGATTGCTTTGATACCAGTTTGTACTGGCTCATCAACAGATTGACGGTCGATTACACCAGGAGCAATTACTTCTACTGGAGAGAAACCATCGTTGTCGATAGCGCCTTTACCATCAATTGGCTCACCTAGTGTGTTTACAACACGACCTAATAGGCCACGGCCTACTGGTACTTCTAGGATACGTCCAGTTGATTTAACTTTTACGCCTTCAGCAAGGTCAGCGTATGGGCCCATTACAACCGCGCCTACAGAATCACGCTCTAAGTTAAGCGCGATCGCGAAGCGACTGCCAGGTAGTTCAATCATCTCGCCTTGCATCACGTCCGCTAGGCCGTTGATGCGTAAGATACCATCGCTTACAGAAACGATTGTACCTTCGTTACGAGCTTCACTAACAACTTCGAAAGATTCGATGCGTTGTTTGATCAGATCACTGATCTCAGTGGAATTTAGTTGCATGCTCTAATCCCCAATTACGATTGCAGCTGATTGCCAAGACGTTCTAATTTTCCACGTACTGATCCGTCAATTAACAGATCCTCTACGCGAATAATTACGCCAGCAACCAGAGATTTATCAATACTTACGTTTAGCTTAACTTTACGTGCTAGACGCTTTTCCAGTGACGCGGCCAAGTCGGCTTGTTGTGCGTCATTAAGTTCAGTAGCAGAAGTTACATCTGCGTCTACTTGCTTGTTATATTCATCATAGAACTGTGCAAATAATACTGACACTTCAGGAAGTACCAATAAACGTTCATTTTGAGCCATTACTTTTACAAAGTTATGACCATTTTCGTTGAGTTGCTCACCGCCTAACTTGATCATCAAGTCAGCTGCGTCAGATGCCGCAGTGGTAGCTTTAAGCATTGAAACAACGGCATCTTCCGATACGATTTGACCCATAAAGGTGATCATTTCTAACCACGAGTCAACATTGTTACTCTCAACAGCAAAATCGAATGCTGCTTTAGCATAAGGTCGAGCGATGGTAGTGAATTCAGCCATTACTCTTATCCTCTGTTATAGCTCGCCGACAAGTTTTTCAACAATGTCGTTCGCAGCAGCTTCATCGATTGAGCGCTCAAGAATTTTCTCAGCACCAGCAATTGCTAATGTAGCAACTTGTTGACGAAGATCTTCTTTAGCACGGTTACGTTCTGCTTCAACTTCTGCATAACCTGATGCGATGATTTTATCACGCTCAGTCATGGCAGCTGTTTTTGCTTCATCAACGATTTGTGCTTTACGCTTGTTTGCTGCGTCAACGATAGATGCGGCTTGTGCTTTTGCATCTTTCAATTGATCAGTAGCAGACGCTTGCGCTAGCTCTAAATCTTTGGTGGCACGTTCAGCAGAGGCCAAACCGTCAGCGATTTTCGCTTGACGTGCTTCAATTGCACTCATTAGCGGTGGCCAGATATATTTCATACAAAATATAACGAACACTGCAAATGCAATCGATTGACCTAAAAGGGTTGCGTTCAAATTCATAACGTCGTCCTCTAGTTAATTAAAGAGAGGTCGCTTATTAACCCAAGAAAGCAGCTAGTGGGTTAGTGAACAACATGTACATTGCGATACCAACACCGATCATTGCGATTGCATCGATAAGACCAGCAACGATGAACATTTTAACTTGTAGCATTGGAGCCATTTCTGGTTGACGCGCAGCGCCTTCCAAGAATTTGCCACCTAAAATACCAAAGCCGATTGCTGTACCAAGTGCACCTAAACCGATAAGTAGTGCTACTGCGATTGCTGTAAAACCTAAGATAGTTTCCATGAGTTTCTCCACATAGAGTGTTTAAAGTTAAAAAATAAAAAATAAATTTGTTTCAACGCTAATATTCGATTGGCCGCGTTTCATGTAGTAACGAGGCGAAGAAATCGATATTAACAATTAATGATCTTCACAAGACATGCTTAGGTACACGACGGTTAACATCATGAAAATAAACGCTTGTAGTATTACCACCATGATATGGAATGTAGCCCATACAAAGTGTAGCGGTAACTGCCATACGCCCAAGAGCGCAATCAAGAAGAAGATCATTTCACCAGCGTACATGTTTCCGAATAAACGTAAGCCAAGAGAAATCGGTTTTGCAATTAATGCCACCAATTCCATAACTAAGTTTACAGGGATAAATGCCCAATGATTAAATGGTTGCATAGTTAACTCTTTTGCAAACCCACCAAGACCTTTCATCTTGATGCTGTAAAAAATCATTAAGAAAAATACGCTGAATGACATACCCAAAGTAATGTTTGGATCTGTCGTAGGTACAACACGCATGTACTCCACACCCGCTGCTTGTGATGCCATAGGCAACCAATCAACAGGAATTAAATCCATTGTATTCATGAAGATTATCCACACGAATATAGTCAATGAAAGAGGAGCGATAAGCGCACTTTTACCATGGAAAGTATCTTTGACGGTACTGTCAACGAACTCAACAGTCATTTCGATAAACGTTTGGAATTTTCCAGGAACGCCAGTAGTCGCTTTTTTAGCAACGCTACGGAAGATCCAACAGAAAAGAATACCAAGGCCAATCGAAAAAATGAGCGAATCCAGGTTAACATGCCAGAAACTACTTGTATCACCAACCTGCAAATTATGAAGGTGATGCGTAATGTAATCGCCAGATGTTTGAGGTCCACCAGTATCAGATGCAGACATCTTCTATCCCACTTTTTTGGATTTAAAAATTAATGGTGAAAGCCAATGTAGAAATATTGCCAATGCGTATGTAACGAATAGTGGCAAATAAATCACGTCCAAAGTCTTAAACACCACCCAAAATAGCACTATCACTAAAACAAGCTTGAGTGCTTCGCCTTTAAAGAAATCACTAAGAACCTCTTTAGCAGCGCTCGCTCCGGCATTGCGAAAAGCTAATGTTGCAAAAACAAAATTTGGAAAAATGGAAATTAACCCGCCACATAGTGCCGAAAGCCCTGCCATTACGCCATTTGTTAAGAAGAAAATGAGAGAGACCAACGTCACTGCCAGTGTTTGCAGACCTATCAACTTATACGCCGTTGAGCGACCTTGCGATGCCAGTTTATTGACCAATTTATTTACTCCGCAACCTGCTTATTTTAGTGATGAGCCATTTTTCAAAAATAACTCAATATATCGCGCCGAAAAAAGCAAGCGGAAGTATACGTTTTCTGGCTAATATTGCAACTGAATAGCGGAGTGTTTTGACATAATAATACATAATTTGAGACTAAAGGAGGATGCTCCACTACATATTGTGTTACACATTCATGAAAATCACCAAACAAAGGCCAGATCGGATCTGTGACGGGTTAACGTTAAATATTTCAAGGAGTGAGGAAATTTTTGCGGGGCAGTCATTGAATAAAAAACAAACAATTTGATAAGTCATCAATAGCATCATTGTGAACTATTGACGACATCACCAATTAAAATAACTAATCTTGTAATTTTAGATGCGCTAACACACCTTCCAATTCATCATTCGATGTGTACGAAATAACAAGCTTGCCCTTGCCTTTTCCGTTGTCATTAATAGCAACTTTAGCACCTAAATGTTCTGTCAGGCGTTGTTGGAGATTAGCGATATTAGGATCAACTGCTTTTTCTTTTTTCTCTGGTTCACCCTTTAATGCTTTTTGCACTAAGCGCTCTGTTTCACGCACTGTTAGGCTCTTGTCAGCAACGACACGTGCATTATCACTTTGTAGCTCTCCGGTTAAACCTAGTAAAGCTCGAGCATGCCCCATGTCGATGTCGCCACGCTCTAACAGCAGTTTTACATCGTCGTTTAATGTATTGAGACGTAAAAGGTTACTAACAGTAGTACGAGATTTACCCACCTCATCAGCCACTTGCTGGTGAGTTAATTCAAATTCGTTAATCAAACGGTCTAACGCAACTGCTTCTTCCATTGCGTTTAAGTCTTCACGTTGAATATTTTCAATGAGCGCCATCGCCATCGTTGTTTGATCATCGACTTCTTTGACTAAACAGGGTACATCGCTCAATTTAGCTAACTGAGCAGCACGCCAGCGACGCTCACCAGCAATAATCTCAAATTGATTCTTTTTGCTCAATTGACGAACGATAATAGGCTGAATAATACCTTGGGTTTTAATAGAGTTTGCAAGGTCATCAAGGGCATCTTCAGACATATCTTTACGCGGTTGGTATTCGCCACGTTGTAAAAATTCAACAGGAATTTGACGTAGTTCGCCTTCTTGTTTTTCGACAACAGGGTGGACTTGCTTGTCGGCTTCAACTTGTTTGGTACGTGCGGTATTACTAGTACTTAATAAGGCATCTAAACTCTTACCTAAACCACGCTTTTTTACTGACATTTTTATTTAAACTCTATTATTATTTTTGATGACCGGTGTAACTATTAACCGGCCAATGGCTTTTCTGGTTCTTGTTCGGCGCGTCGTAACATTTCACCAGCAAGTGCTAAGTAAGCTTTAGACCCCGTTGATGACTTGTCGTAATACATTGCTGGCGCACCAAAACTAGGGGCTTCAGCTAAACGTACATTACGCGGGATCACGGTACGATAAACTTTATCACCAAAGTGTTGCTTGAGTTGATCTGATACATCATTTGCCAAGCGATTACGCGGATCGTACATGGTACGCAAAATACCTTCGATGACTAAATCAGGGTTCACAACAGCTGCTAACTTGCTAATGGTATCAACCAGCGCCGTTAAACCTTCCAATGCAAAATATTCACATTGCATCGGTACTAATACGCTATCAGCAGCAGACATTGCATTGATAGTTAGTAAGTTTAACGCAGGAGGACAATCGATGAATATGAAATCATAGTCGTCCTTAACTGGCGCTAAACCATTTTTAAGACGCATTTCACGGGCAAAAAATTCAATCAATTTAATTTCTGCGGCAGTCACATCGGCATTGGCTGCTACTAAGTCATAATGACCAGACGTATCTCTTACGATTACATCTTCAATTGGCATTTCATCAACTAATAAGTCGTAAGCCGTGGTTGGCACTTCATATTTATCAACACCACTGCCCATCGTGGCATTCCCTTGGGGATCTAAATCAATCAATAAAACTTTACGGCGCGTTGCTGCCAAAGAGGCAGCAAGGTTTACGGCTGTTGTCGTTTTACCAACACCGCCTTTTTGATTTGCTACTGCAATAATTCTTGCCACAAGCTGTTCCTTTATTGTTGAGAAGTTATTGTCTTATGCATGCTTAATTACGACTAAATGGCGCTCACCGTCTAATTCAGGAACCACTAACGGATGAATGACATCTAACGCTAATTCGGCTTTTAAGTGTGCTAATTCGGCATCAGGAATCACACCTTTCAAGGCATAAAATTTACCTTGTGAATGCGGTAAATGATGACACCAATCAAGCATGTCGTCCAGTGATGCAAATGCACGGCTAATTACGCCGTCAAACCCTTGATTATCTTGAAATTCTTCTACGCGTGATTGAACAGGTGTTACGTTCTTTAATCCCAAATCATGAATGACTTGCTTAATAAAACGAATGCGTTTACCTAGGCTATCCAATAAAAAGAACTCTTTATCTGGATTCAAAATGGCGAGTGGTAAACCTGGTAATCCAGGCCCTGTGCCAACATCAATAAAACGATTGCCGTCCAAATGCGACGAAACGACGACCGAATCCATAATATGCTTAACCAGCATCTCTCGCGGATCTCTCACCGAGGTTAGGTTGTACGCTTTATTCCATTTGTTGAGCAATTCTACCAAAGACACTAATTGCGCTTGATGCGCTGGTGAAATAGTCAGATCTGTTTGATCAATTAATTGTTGTAATTGCTCTGTTAACACAATACGCGCTCACGAAATTTAAAGTGAGGCGAATTTTATAATGAATTGGCAATATAACCAAGCGCCGCGCCGTTTATCTTTGGATATTTAGACTTGCGTTGAAGTTCTGAATGAGTTTTTGATACTCGCCGGATTGCTTCAAGCTTGCTAAGCCATGCTCAAATTTACTCATCAAACGTTTATTTGCGGCATTTTTCTTCGAAAACATGACTGATAACGGCTCAATAAGCAACGGTTTGGAAGAATAATCGAGCGATTTTTTCTGCCGTTTTGAAAACTTACGTTGCAACATATCTTGCCCAACGGCTAGTGCGATAGGAAATGCATCAATGCGAGTACCAATAAGCTTCTTAAAGTTTATTTTGTCGGAATTAGCTAATTGCACTTTAATGCGCCCCTGCTGTTGTGCATGTTTGAACTCTTCACCATAGTAATATGTCTTGGTCGCACCAAACACCGGAGTTTTATTAGCAGATAGGCTATCCCAATGAATTGGGTGGCTCTTTCGATAAAATAATACAACTTTAGGAGAGTATATTGGTGAAGAGAAAGCAGCGTATTTTTCACGATCAGTGGTAGGTGTCCAACCAACCGAAGCATCAACTTTACCGGCTTCAATTAATTTAAACGTTTTGCTCGAAGACATTGCTTTAAATTGAACATCGATACCTTCAAGTTCAAAAGCGCGCTTTACAATGTGATTTAACACGCCTTTATTCGGCAATGATTGAGAGATAAAAGGTTTATATTCGCTGTAAGCAATGGTGATAGATTGTGCTTGAACACTGTAACTAAATAGCCACGAAAAAGTCAGTAACCCAATGAAGAGAAGTATCTGATTTTTCATGACTATCCTTATTTCAAATCTGTGAAGCTATTTCCATAGTACTAATATTAAACAAAAATTCAACCGTTAGAACTAACTCATTGGTTTTGCTTTTTTATAAACCATATCACGCCATAACTTCTCTAACGGACCCTGACCTTTATAGTGTTGCCACAAGTTGGCTAAAATGATTTGAATTATCGTCATAACACCAGCAATAGCCATCAAATGATGTAGTAACCAGTCGCCATGATTGTCAGCCAAAATAACTCTAAATAATAAAGCCATTGTTAATGATTGAAAGATATAGAGCGTAAACGCCATCTTGCCGCAATTTTGGAACAACATAAGCCATTGTGGTTTAGCTGTTACTATTTTAATTAAGCGTGACGACACGGCTAGGATCATCATTAAACCACCAACCCAATTTAAAGAAGCACTAGTCCATAACATGTTTTGAAAATCAGTTTCAAAGATCATAATTAATTGAAACACACTTAACACACCGCCAACGGTGAACAACATTAGCTCATTTTTCAAACTAGTCCCTTTGATAAAGAACCCATTTTTCATAAGTGCCATACCAATCAGCATACCACCTGCCAAGGTCCAAAATATAACAGGGAACATAAAGACTAAACTCAGACCCATCATAATGTTGTAATTAAAAAAGTTTTCAAAAGATCCAACCGGATTCATAAAGGATGGACTATTAGGATCCTGCTCCATTGCACCTGCTGGCAGTAAAGACATTCCCCAAGCGATAGCCATTAGCAATAACGCACCAACGGCAATAAAAATAATGCCTCGACGCATTAAGAATTGAGGTTCTTTTTCACTCCATTTATAAATGATGATGCCTGTTAAACCATAATTCAATAAAATATCACCGAAGAATAATGTCGATAGATGAATAAAACCAAATAACATCAATAAACTTAAACGATGAGACATAAGCGGGTAAGGTTCAAAGTTTTTAGCACGAGCACGCTCTAGAAACATCACGATACCAGCGCCAAACAGCACACAAAAAAGAGATATAAAGCGTTCTTTCGCCAGTAGGAACTGAAAAATAAATGCCGTTTTTTCGGTATCTGTCGCCAAGCCATCGTAATTAACATTAGGGTAAGCTTCAAACGGCATAGCAAAAGCGACAATATTCATAAAGAGAATACCTAGAATCGCAATCCCTCTCAGTAAGTCTAAACTTACTACCCTATCCATTGATGTATTCATAATTCCTCCGAAAAATACATATCAGCCCCATTCACTAATTTGGAGCTAGAAATAAAAAGGCCTGAATAAATTCAGGCCTAAGGAAAGTAACACAAATTTTACATAAACATCGTTAGATTTTTGAAACTATTTGTTTAAAAACGTAATTTCGCTTATCTAGTTAGTCTTTTCGCTATCGTGATGCTCTTGTTCATTGCGCAGAAAACCAGCGGCTTGTTCTTCTTGTTGATGCCCAAGCTGACTAGAATTATAGCGAGACGCCTCATTTACTTTTAAGATATTTTCAGCGTGCTGCAAATCAACGGTATTGGTGAAGCCAGCAATGTTCTCACGATCACGTAAGAAACCTTTAATTTCATCGACAATACTGGTTAACTCACTGTCATTTTTACTCATCGACATCACATAACGTGGCATTTCTACATTTTGACTGCCTGCCGTTGCAAAGGTGCTTGTTGTTACTCGCGAGCTAACAACCCATGGCGTAATTGACGATTTAACCACAACATTTTCACTGCGCGTTGAATCATGGATAGACATCCCTGTTGAAATCTTAGATTCAGTGAAGGTACCTTCCGTCTTCATATACATTAACAATGAATCAAACTGCAATTCAGCCCAAAATACATTGGCAAAATTTTCTAACATCCGGCCAATCGTTAATACGATTTGCCACATAAATAATGTACTTAATAGCGTAAACCCGATTGCAGCGCCCGCTTCAATGATAGGTTGGAGTGTCGACACTACCGCATTTTCACTACCGCGAGTTGATGGTGGGTTGGCCATCAGGTTCTTAATAAACTCGATGGCTGTGCCAATTTGATCAGCCAAACCAAAGAAAAGAACTGACGCAACAACCAATAATACTTGGCCCATCACAGTGCTAACTAAACGCGCAGTTTTGAAGGATGAATCAGCATCTACGGGTTTAAACTCAGGCTGTGTTTCTACTAATAACTCACCAGAAAATGACCCTTTACCTTGGCTTTCTTCCATTAATTTGGGATCGAACGCACGATAAGTACGATTTGGAATTTCTTTGTAACGTCGATTTGCGAGCACGATATTTTCAATGTTGATGAAAATTTCATTCGGGTGAACAGACTCTTGTAGGTTTTCTCTAAACTCACTGACATCAGTCACAGGATTCGCATTTTTAGTGCGCACCGCCACCATGTATAGCACTAATACACTGGTTAATACGCCTAATCCTAATAACAATAATAAACTTGGCCATGCAGAAAACACATCAACATTTTCAAACAAGCGCGCAACCGTATTATTACCATTAAATTGCTCACTAACCGCTTGGTAAATGAAACCTATGATGACTGGAAACAGAATTGAAAACGCAATAACTTTCGCCAAACTCGCCGCACCAGCGCTTTGCAATGTTTTAACGCGATCGATACGCACTGCGTTGGCAGAGCTGCGCCATGAGCCCACTAAATACATCAGTAACAATAGTGAGAACGCCGGAATAATAATGTGTCCCGCTTGACCAGCAAGGCCACTTGACGACACAAAATACGTTAAACCAAAGGCAATAAAGGCAACAACCGTTGTAACTAATACAGAAACGATTTCCTGTAAAATATTACGAAATTGATACGGTAAGAAAATAAGCTTTGGAAACAACGAATGAACTAAACGTCCCATCCAACCTTGCGGCTCAGTGAACGTAGTATTCTTGCGTCCCATTAGCATAGACTCAAGATCTGCACCTTTATAAGCTAGTGACTTAGATTTTGCTTCTAATTTGGCATTATCGGCTTCACTTTGCGTAAAGTTATAAGCTAAAGAAGATGGTACAGAACGTCCAACAAAGAATTTAAATAGAAAATAAAGGCCACGACCCGCTCGACGCAAACCGGCAATAAGAAGCAGTAAACCTACAATGGCGTAAACCCATGCTTGCGTTAAGTCTTGTTCAATAACAGAGGTTGTTTTAAAAATACTAAACAAACCAATTGCCGCTGTTACAAAACCGCCAATCGCGCGAATTACACCTTCTTGCTTGAAAGGGTTTTTTATCCCTAAACCTGAAGAGCCAAAATCAAATGCCATTGAGTTATTCCTTAGCTATAAATTATTGGAAAACATACTAAATATTGGTTGCATAAAATACAGCAATCGTCCGATTTAAACAATTGTACACAAGCATAAATACTGACTTTTTATCACTCTCAATTCAGTTTCGATTCACTTTGATTCTGATCAAAAAGTATCTTTTAGATTTAGGGTAGTGTTAGCCAATCAACTTCACTCTGGATTATTACCATGGGCAACACGTCAGCAACACCCCCCATCAAAACCGCACTGGTCGGTTTTGGTACCTCAGGCAAGCATTTGCATTTGCCATTGTTGCTTTCTGATGCAAATTTCCAGTTAGTTGCGGTATCAACTCATCGCAGCAATGTTTCAAATGCATTACCCCGTGGATGCAGCCAACGCTCGTTTACACAAGTCATTGATGACCCGATGATTGAATTGGTTATCATTGCCACCCCAAATGACAGTCATTTTGAATTAGCGAAGAAAGCGCTAGAACATGGTAAACATGTCGTTGTGGAAAAGCCTATCGCCTTAAATAGCAAAGATGCAGACACCTTACTTAAACTGGCACAGAAAAAAGAACGAACCATCACCAGTTTCCATAATCGTTTATGGGATTGTGATTTCTTGGCTATTAAATCAATTGTTAATGACGATAAGCTTGGCAGACTACACTCTTATGCAGCTCGTGTTGATCGCTACCAACCGGATGTAGTCAATAATTGGCGAGATAACCCTCAATTTGGCGGGGCGGTGTGGGAATTAGCACCTAACTTAATCGTGCAAATATTAACGTTGTTTGGCAAACCCAACAGTGTCTTTGCTGATGTTTCTACGTTGCGAGATAAAGCGAGAGCGCCTGACAATTTTTACCTACGATTAGCTTACCCAAAACTTAATGTTGAAATTAGAACGAGCTCATTGGTCAAACATTCGGGCCCCCGTTTTGTTATTCATGGCGATTTGGGTAGCTTTATTAAACAAGGCATCGACCCCCAACATCAACAATTGAAAAACGGTGTAACACCTTGTGATAACAAGTTTGGTAAAGAACAAATCGATGATTGGGGCTCGTTATACACCAACAATAGCGACGAAGAGATTTTAGTGCCGTCACCCGCTGGTGATTACTGTGCTTTCTATCGTCATCTGTTTGATACCATTAAGCATCAAGCGCCATTGCCTTGCGACAATCAATTAGCATTAGATATGGTGCAAATCATTGAAGCTTCACAACAGTCAAATGAATCTAATCAGGTCATCATGCTCTAATTTTTGTATAAAAGAAATAAGCAGAAACTTGCCCTAGCTCCCATGTAATTAGTAGAGCCGCTAATAATGCTATGTTATAGTATCACGTTGCCTAATTAACGTTCTTTATCAATGATTTTACTACTAAGCATTTTGGCGCTGTTCATCGGTCCATTGCTATTTAACTACACAAGCAAAAACAACAAAATGCTCGATCTATTCGACGGCTTTATTTTTGTTGTTATTGGTGGTTTAGTCATTTTTCATATTCTTCCTGAAGCTATCGAAACGGTAGGTTTATGGAGCATATTATTTGTTGGTTTAGGGCTCATAGGGCCAAGCCTCGCTGAACAACTATTTCACAAAGCGGCGGCTATCACGCATAAATCGACGTTAATCCTCGGTGTCACAGGACTCGTGATTCACAGTCTGACCGATGGCGCTGCCATTGTTGATGATCCTAATTTTGACCAGTTAACGCTCATTATCGCTGTTATTGCCCACCGACTGCCTGTTGGATTAACCGTGTGGTGGCTTTTGCGTCCTCATTTCGGCAAAGGCGTTGCACTGGCGGTATTAGGATTGATGGCTGTCGGCACTGGCTTAGGCTCAATGGTTGGCGAACAAGTGCTACCTCAACTCAATCCACAAACTATCGCACTTATCGAGAGTTTTATTGCCGGTTCAGTATTGCATGTTGTTTTTCATCGTCCATACGCTGAACATCACCACGATGAATCTAACGCAGAAACACATTTTGACGGCTTAGGTTCACTACTAGGTGTGATTTGTTTAGTGACAATTTTGATGACCGGCCACGAACATGACAATGTTGAAGCACACCAGCAATTAGATTTATTGGTGGAATTAGCCTTAATGCTATCGCCATTTTTATTAGCGGCTTACTTTCTCTCGAGTCTTACCAAGCTACTATTTTCAGACAGCCATTCCATCAATGTCAGCACTGAGCGCCCAACAAAGTCACAAACATTGCGCGGTGCACTCCTCGGCTTACCCTTACCATTTTGTATTCCTGATGCCACCAAAGCCTATAAGTTGCTACAAAAGCAAGGCACCAACGCCACCATGGCATTAGCGTTTCTCGTCTCGGCACCAATTTTAGGGTTTGAATCGTTACTGGTTTCGCTGCCGTTATTGGGTGTTGAAACAACAACAGTAAGGTTGGCGTGTGCTCTTGTTATTATCGTTTGTATCGCGTTAATGTTGGCTCGTTTTATTCCTTCACAGCAGCCTGTAAAAGCTGAAAAACAAGCAGAAATAGCCAACAAGCTAAAGCATGCATTACGCCACGGATATGAACATTTACTTGATCATACCGCGCCATGGTTAATGGTGGGTTTGGTACTCGCGACGCTGTTAACCTTTGGCGAGCATCAAGCTCAGTGGTATGACATTCTACTTGTCGCCGCCATCGCGTTACCATTTAGATTATGTGCAACCGGTATAACACCACTTGCAGCCGCTATGTTAATCAGTGGTTGGAGTCCGGGTAGCGCATTGACATTATTGTTGATAGGTCCTGCAATTAACATTGAATTACTGAAGTTTATTACCCAGCGTCATGGCAAAAAGCTAGCCTGGGCATTTAGCTTGCTTCTGCCAGCTATCGTGATTACTTGTGGCTATATTGTCGATGCGACCTTTGCGTTATCTATACCTCAATTACTCGATATCAATCATGCATCTGAGACAAACTTATTTGAAGTATTTTGTCTTGCAGTGATTTTATTACTTATTTCATGGTCTTTATTACGCCGTGGCGCTCGTGCTTTTGTGGCCGAGTTATTACCGAAATTTGAACTCTTTAGCCACAAACATCACCATCATTAATCGGCGATAAAATCTTGCTGCGTTGCTAACACAGCAGCAATTTTTAATTTCATCGTCATTAATGCTTCGTCGCTATACGGCACCGCTTGACCAACACCCCATATTGGCCCAGGCCATGTTTCATCACTGATAAACCTAACTACGTGATGAACGTGAAGTTGAGAAACTACATTTCCCAGCGCGGCAACATTCATACTATCGCCATTAAACTCGCCCATTAATGTTTCAGCTACCATTGCTGATTCTAAACAGAGCTGGTGTTGTTGCTCCGCTGTAAGTTGATAGCTCTCCGTAATATTTGCGATGCGAGGCACTAAAATACACCACGGATAACGGCTATCACGACTCATTAACACGACAGACAATGGAAAATTGCCAACAACAACAGTGTCGCTCGCTAATCGTTTATCTAACTCGAACATTGAACCCTCTTTATTACACATTATTTTTAGATCACTCAAGTGTCATACAAATGAAATCCTCTTGTCATATTCATCACATCTAATAGATGAAACGTATGGCAAATTAACGGACTTATCATATGAAAATAGCGACGCTTTCCAAACTATCAACCAGCCTATTGTTTGTGATTGCGATTACTTTGGCCGCTACGCTTTGGTGGAGTGCTAACACTTTACATGAACATGACCAACGCCAACAATCGTTTCTTAAAATACGCCAACAGTTCAGCATTGATATTCAGCGCATTATCGCTCAATACCTCACGAGTGGCGATGCCACAAAGCTCACTCAGGCCGAAGAAGAACTTGCCGCCATAGAAACCTCGTTAAGCCATTTCTATGAAGATGCAGCACAGTTACTCCCGTTAATAAGCCAACTTAATACCGACATCAAACAAAAATACCGCGCCGCCGGTAAACTCAGTGGTAATGAACAGCAGCTACTAATGCATGCTGAGCAGGAAATTTTTGTTATTGGAGTAAGTATTGAAAACTACTTGCTTGATCACACCACCTCTCATACTAAAGAAGTCATGGATTATACCCATGCATTATCAGAGCTCATTTCCCTGAGTTATCAGCTGTCTTTGCAGCGTCAAAAATATTTCGATTCAAAATCTGAAAAAACGCTCAATTACATCAAGCAAATTAACGAGCAACAAAAATCATTGCTCGATAAGTTAACGGGGATTGAACACTACGGAGTAAGTGAGTCGCAATCAAATATTGAAGAAGATGACGACCCGCTTTCAAGCCTTGATGATGACGAAGAAGAAAACGTGCTGGAAGAACAGATGAGTGAATTAGTTGATCTACTTAATCGCTATCCAAGAGAATTGGCGAAAACAGAACAAAATATTCGTTCACAAATCGAGATTATCAAAGAACTCAATAATGCACTCAATACCATTGATCACGAGCTAGCATTGCTTGGTCAATCAATCTCAACGTTACAAGAGTCGGTCAAACAGCAAGTAAATAGGGTGCAAGCAGCAATCACCGCCTTATTGTTAATTTTTGGTCTATTAACGTGGTTATTCCAACGCAAACATATCTTGTTGCCACTCAAAAAATTGAATATTGGATTTAGTCAACTTGTTGATAGCAATCTTAGCCAGCCGTTAGAACTAGCCAATAATGGTTCTGAGGTTGGAGACATCGCACATAAATTTAACCTATTACTTGATAGAACTGAGTTAGAACAACAACAAAAAGAAAAGCAACTCAACACAGTGCAGCAAGAACTCTCACAGCTATTAGAAGAATTTCAACAAGTCAGTGGCCATATTGCAGACGGCGTCAACGACGTAGAACAGGCTCAAGTATTAATGTCTCATGTCAAAGAACTAGCAGATGACGTAGACAGTAGCTCATCCCACATTCAAGAGTCAGCTTCTTCAACAGTAAGTGCCATTGATGAAAGTCAGGTATGCGTACAACAGGTTATCGCTTCGACACATTCTGCTAGCCAAGCCATTAAGAATAGCAAGAGCTCTATTGAAGCCTTACTTTCATCGGTGAACAGCGCAACAACGATTATCGATGTGATCAGTAATATTTCAGAGCAAACAAATTTACTAGCACTCAATGCGGCTATTGAAGCAGCGCGTGCGGGAGAGCACGGCCGTGGTTTTGCCGTTGTTGCAGATGAAGTTCGACAATTATCTATCAAAACACAACAATCATTGGGCGATATTTTAACTATCTTAAAACAGCTCAAAACGTCATCCAACGAACTAGCCACTGACGTGACTCAAATGAGCAATACCACAGAGCAGCAATATCAAGATTCAAATTCGCTGCTAAGCATGACAGAACAAGTGAGCGAACAAACTAAATCATCATTATCTGCTGCTCAAAATGGCGCAACAAACGCTAGTAATCAGCGACGCAGTATCCTCGAATTCAACCAGTTAATGGACAAACTCAAAGAAAGCAGCGAACGCTCATCTCACACCAGCCAATCCATGGTTAATCAACTATCAACGCAAATCACTCGTATTGTTGCCACGTTTAATGGGTAGCAATAACCGGTATCATCTCAACAATTAGTCTAACTTAGACTAAACCAGACTAAGAATTGGTTGAAATTCATTCAGCCAACTTCTAGGATGAATGGAAGTATAGACGTCTAAAACAACCAAGGAAGTATAATGAAAGCTGAAACTCTTGCCATTCACGCTGGCTATAGCCCAGAAGAGACAACCAAAGCAGTTGCGGTTCCTATCTACCAAACCTCAAGCTACGCCTTTGACAATACCCAACATGGCGCCGATTTATTCGACCTCAAAGTTGAAGGAAATATTTACACCCGCATTGGCAACCCAACACAGGCTGTTTTAGAACAACGCGTCGCAGCACTTGAAGGCGGAATAGCATCACTTGCCCTTGCATCTGGTATGGCGGCAATTACTGCAACCATTCAAACATTAGCGAGCGTTGGCGACAACATTGTTAGTATTAGCAAACTTTACGGCGGTACCTACAACCTTTTTGCTCATACCTTACCCAAACAAGGCATCGAAGTACGCTTTGTCGAGCAAGATGACTTCTCTGGCTTAGAGCAACTCATCGATGAAAATACCAAAGCGGTATTTTGTGAATCCATTGGTAACCCCTCTGGTAATATCGCCGATATTGAAAAGCTTGCAGCCATTGCTCATCGCCATGGTGTGCCGTTAGTTGTCGATCATACCGTCGGCACGCCAGTATTATGTCGTCCATTTGACCATGGTGCCGATATTGTTGTGCACTCACTTACTAAATACATCGGCGGTCACGGTACCTCGATTGGCGGTATCATTGTCGATTCAGGTAACTTCCCATGGGGTGATCACAAAGAGCGATTCGACCAGCTAAATACGCCAGATCCGTCTTATCATGGCGTAAACTATGTTGAAACTTTTGGCGCTGCTGCATTTATTGCACGTGCTCGCGTCGTTCCTTTACGTAATATGGGCGCAGCCATTACTCCTTTTAATGCTTTCCAAATTATGCAGGGCTTAGAAACATTAAGTTTACGCATGGAGCGCCACACCGAAAATGCCCAAAAAGTCGCGGAGTTTTTAGAAAACAGTGGCAGCGTGTCATGGGTCAACTACGCCGGATTAACGTCATCGCCGGATCATGAGCTGGCTCAAAAATATTATGATGGAAAACCAAGTGCTATTCTAAGCTTTGGTATCAAGGGCGGTGAAGCAGCTGGCGGTAAATTCATCGATGCGTTGAACCTGATTACCCGCTTGGTAAACATTGGTGACGCCAAATCACTAGCCTGTCATCCTGCATCAACAACTCATCGTCAGCTAAACGCCCAAGAGCTGGAAAAGTCAGGTGTTAAACAAGAAATGGTGCGTTTATCTATAGGTATTGAGCATATCGAAGATATTCTTGCAGATGTAGCTCAAGCATTAGTGGCAAGCCAAAGCTAGTTTTTTCAAAGTGGTATGATAGTGCATCTGTTAATTGAGATGCACTGACAGTAACCTAAACTGTTGAGGCTATATTACTATGGTTTGACGCTAATCTATCTCGGTATAAAACAAATAACGTCGCCAAAATAATTACCTGCGCTATTGTCGAAAGAATAGAGCCTTCGAATCCAAAAGCGCCACCATTGAGTAAATTTTCTTGAGTCATACTAATTTCGACAATCGAATAAGTATCTGTACCGCTAACATTAAACCCAAGGTGCGTTTGGAAGAAATTCCAACCAAAGTGCAGTCCAATCGCCATCCATAGGTTTTTGGTATAAAGGAAAAAAGCCCCCAACATAAAGCCAGCGACAAATAAATCAAATACACCCATTACGGACAAATTATCATTGCCTAAATGTACAAGAGTAAAGATAACCGATGAAGCAATTAGCGCAAACTTAGCGCTATATTGCAATTGTAATTGTAATTTCCGCATTAAAAAACCACGAAATATCAATTCTTCAGAATAGGCTACGGCTAAAAAACCGATCAGCGAACACAGTAAATCCAATAAGTTAATGGATATACCTTCAATGCTGATTTCTCCAAGTATAATCAAAATAGCAAATCCAAACGCCATAACCGCACCGCCTATAGCAGTGCCGATAATAAAATCTCGACACTTATTATTCGCCGTTAAACCGACTTTAATAGGCGGGTTAGTATCATTAACTTTGACAAAGAAATACACCACCACAGAAGCAATAATGGCAGATAGCACAGTCGTCACTAAAAACTCTGGTTCTGAAAAGACGAGGTCGCCGTCTAAGGAAATATCGGCGAGAATGATATAGATGCCTTGAATGACAATTTCGGCACAAATATAAGTGAGAAAGAAAAAGAAAATACTGCCCCAAACCTGAGTTTGTTGAGTCATCATACAGTCCTTGTATATACAGTGAAAAACAGAGTGTAGACCATTCTAATTTATTTTTCATTTAAATATCTCCCCTCAAAGATGAGAGGTATGTGCACTTCATAACACTACCTACAAGTACACGGTTTAGATATTTGGAGATACACATGAATAATGTATTAAAACTCAAAACAACAAGCTTAGCAATTTCGACACTTATTCTGATGGCTGGATGTATGTCGACCAATTCAATAGATAAAAATAATGACAGCTTTTTTAACGACATAACAGCAATTGATGACTCAAGCTACCAAGGCTACCGGACAATCGATCCAATTCAGGATACATTAGTTACTATTTATGATTCTAAACTTGGTATTGAAAAAGATGTTCATTGGGAATCAATAATTAAAATTGACGAAAAGAGAAAGCTATTACCCATTCAGTCCTCACAAATATCTGTTTCTCAAACAAACGAGCAAGGAAAAATAAGCTACCTAACGGCAGCTCTTACTAGAGAGAAAGGAAGTTACCTTATTGTCATGGACTATATGAAATATAGAGTAGAAGCTATTTTTGATGAGTCGCAAGAATTCATCGGTAATGGTCGTGTAGGCATTGGAATTAGAATCAAGGCTGATGTAGAAACAACTAAGAAAGGGATTAATTTGGGCAGCATAATAGCTATTGGCGCAGCAGCAGAGAATGGTAGCCTATCAGGGGGGATTTCAGTCGACGTAATTGGAATAGACTCCAAAGATATAACTAACTTGATTCCAATGACATCTGAAATTAATCAAACAGCTATACAATCGGCGTTGCAAGCACTCGCTTCTGTCAACGCAAAACTATGGGAAGAGGACGTAGATATTACTCCACACTTGATCGCTATGACTAATACTACGAAAACAAATGAGTCAAAAATTCGTTCTATAGTAAAAGGCGAGCACCAACAAAAAATACAGTGATTAACTCACTAAACCAGGCTCTACATTATATTGTTTGTTTAACCATCGCCGCCTGCACATAAACGTCAAAGCGATTGGCTTTAGAGTCTAATTGCATGCTTGGCTTCTTCTCGTTGAGGAAACCAGCGTAGCTTGGACGTTTGACGACAACGCGTTTAGTGGCGGCATTAATAGCTAAATCTAACAAACCATCGGCGTCTGGGTCGGCACCGACTAGACTTTGAAATACACGCATTTCTTTTTTCACTTGCGCTGATTTCTTGCGATGGGGAAACATTGGATCAAGGTAAACCACATCATGACTATTGGTCAGTTGAGCTAACCCTTCTAAAGAATTATTGTGTGACAGCGTTAGGCGCTGTGACAACCATTCGCCAATTTCAGGATCTTGGTAACCCCGCTCTAAACCATCATCAAGTAATGCAGCGACCACTGGCGAGCGCTCAAACATGGTAACCGTGCAACCTAAGCTCGCAAGTACGAAGGCATCGCGCCCCAAACCTGCTGTTGCATCAAGTACACTGGGGTTCGCGCCAGACTTTAAGCCACACGCTTTAGCAATAAGTTGGCCTCGTCCGCCGCCAAATTTGCGACGATGCGCTACAGCACCTTCAACAAAATCAACATAAACAGCGCCGAGTTTCGGCTCGTCTAATTTAACTAATTGCAGACGCTCGCTGGTTAATTGCAACTGAAATTGATGGCTTTCGTCGGCGTGCGATGCTAATCCCCAACGTTTAGCAAGTAATGTAGCTTGAGGTATTAATGATTCTTCCTCCGCTACAATGGCGATATTCACTGTTGTCATTATTGACTAAACCCAACGCGATTATCACCCACGCTATAGGCTAAAATCATGCTCATTTCAGTAAGCGATAGCCCACATTGCTTGTGCCATTCATTAAATTGATTTTGAATCGCTTTAAGGCTCGATTTTGATTGTAAGCCTCCGGTAATCACGCCACGAGCCCGCATATAAGCTTCAACATCTGACGATAACCTAAAGGTATCTTTGCCTAACGCCCGTAAAACGTTGTATGCGGTAAATCCACCGAGGCGACTACCGCGACGTTTAAACAAATCACACAAGCCGATGATGTCGCTTTCAGGCCAATTAGCGATAAACTCGCCAATTGGGCCGTGTTCACGTTCGATATCGCTGATCAACAATGCATTGTCGCGAATAGTCGCTACCTTTTTAAGGTTGCGAATGATTTTTGGGTCAGTGGCTTTTCGTTCGACCATTTCATCCGGCATCATTAATATTTTGCTAATATCAAAGTTAAAAAAGTGCTCTTCAAAGTCAGGCCATTTCGCTTCAACAACGCGCCACACAAAGCCCGATTGGAAAACAGATTTCGTCATTTGAGCCAAAACACGGTCATTTGTTATTGCCACAATGTCAGACGTTGGCAGAGGCTGATAGACTAAACTCGCTAACGCCTCTTCGCCGCCTTTACGCTCAGCAGCGCGGCTGATAATAGCCTCAAACTGCTCAACTTTAGCCTCGCCTGTTGGCTCTACTGTTTTATTCATTATGCCGCCTCAATCCCACTGTGACGCAACAGTGCATCAACTTTTGGCTCACGGCCCATAAAGTTTTTAAACAACGCCATAGGCTCTTGTGAACCACCTTGCTCTAGTACGCTTTCTAAGAACGATAGCCCAGTTTCACGATTGAAAATGCCTTCGTCTTCAAAGCGCGAGAACGCATCAGCTGACAGCACTTCAGCCCACTTATAGCTGTAGTACCCCGCGGCATAACCACCAGCAAAAATATGTGAAAAGCCGTGTTGAAAACGGTTAAAGCTTGGCGGAATAACCACTGAATATTGCTGACGGACTTCGTCGAGTACTTCACCAACACGCGCACCTGTTTGAGAGTCGAAATTAAGGTGTAATTTAAAATCAAATAACGAAAATTCTAATTGGCGGATCATTTGCATCGCACTGTGATAATTACGCGCCGCTAGCAACTTATCTAACATAGCTTTTGGCAGTGGCTCGCCTGTTTCAAAGTGACCAGAAATAAAAGCTAGCGCCTCTTCTTGCCAACACCAGTTTTCTAAAAACTGACTCGGTAATTCAACCGCATCCCATGGCACACCGCTGATACCAGATACCGCTGAGATATCAATTTTAGTCAGCATGTGATGTAAACCATGACCAAATTCGTGGAATAAGGTAACAAGCTCATCATGAGTGAACAATGCCGGCTTATCACCAACAGGCTTATTAAAATTACAGGTTAAGAATGCAACAGGATCTTGCAGCTCACCACTTGCTTTAATACGGCGATCTAAGCAATCAGCCATCCACGCACCGCCACGTTTGTTTTGACGGGCGTATAAATCAAAGTAGAAGCCGCCACGATGTTCACCGTTGCGATCGCTAATGTTGTAAAACTTAACATCTTTGTGCCAAACATCGACGTCTGTCTGTTCGGTGATGGTTAAACCATATAAACGCGACACCACTTCAAATAAACCCGCAACGGCTTTATCTTCGGGGAAGTATGGACGCAGCTCTTCATCGCTAATGGCATAAGTGTGCTGTTTAAGTTTTTCGCCGTAATAGGCCATATCCCACACTTGCAAATCGGTTGCATTGTAATGCTCTTTTGCAAAGGCTTTTAACTCTGCCAAATCACGCTCGGCTTGCGGTTTAGACTTAGCAGCTAAATCTTCAAGGAAATCGACAACTTGTTGTGGTTTTTCCGCCATTTTTGTCGCCAGTGATTTATCAGCAAAGCTATCAAATCCTAACAGCTGAGCGAGTTCATGGCGCAGCGCTAAAGTTTCATTAATAACGTCACTGTTATCCCATTGATTAGCATTTGGTCCTTGATCCGATGCTCTTGTGCTAAATGCTGTGTACATTTCTTCACGAAATTTTGCGTTATCAGCATAGGTTAAAACAGGTAGGTAACTTGGGAAGTCTAACGTAAATAGATAACCGTCTAATTCTTTGTCTTGGGCCATCGCTTTCGCCGCATCGATAGCGCTTTGAGGTAAACCAGCTAATTCTTTTTCATCGGTAATGACCTTAGTCCAGCCAGCCGTCGCATCTAATACATTATTGCTAAAATTAGAGCCTAATTCTGATAAGCGCTTACTAATTTCTCCGTAACGCTGCTGTTGCTCTGGCGCTAACGCGATACCAGACAGTTTAAAATCACGTAATGCATCGTTAATTACCTTTTGCTGAACATCGGTCAGTTGCTTGAACTCCGCGCTATCAGCGATCTGTTGATAAGCTTGGTAAAGATCTGCATTTTGGCCAACCCAGGTGCTGTATTCACTAAGTGCCGGTAAACACGCTTCATAAGCTTGACGTAATTCTTCACTATTTAACACGCCGTTAAGATGACTGACCGGAGAAAAAATACGGTTGAGCTTATCGTCGGACTCCTCAAGCGGTATCACTAAGCTATCCCACGTATAAGGCGCGCCTTGTGCCAGTACTTGCTCAATGCTTTCACGACATAATTCAATAGCGGCTTTAACGGCAGGTTCAACATGAGCAGGTGTAATCTTGCTAAATGGTGGTAATCCGGTCATCGTAAATAACGGGTTATCTTGTAATTGCTGTGACGCATTGCTCATGGTTGAATCCCTAAATTTTGTTAGTGCTAAATAGAATGGGGATTTTTACTTCGTTATTCAAGCCACTCGGTGAAAGAAATACCTAATAGCCTAGGTCTATCATAGCCATAGAAAACAGATCCTCGTAATAACGAAAAATCTCGTTATACTGAATCCATATTTTATTTTCCATCTATTAACGATTAGGAATATCCATGATTGAAGAATTTGATTACATCTCGATTGGCGGCGGCAGCGGCGGTATCGCTAGTGCAAACCGTGCTTCGATGCGCGGCGCTAAATGTGCCATTATTGAAGCCAAAGCTATGGGCGGCACCTGTGTCAACGTAGGCTGTGTTCCTAAAAAAGTCATGTGGTATGCAGGGCATATCGCCGAAGCACTAACATACGCACCGGATTACGGCTTTGAATTTAAACGCGAAGGCTTTAATTGGTCACAGCTTGTCAAAGAACGCGAAGCTTATATTGGCCGCATCCACGACTCTTACGATCGCGTGTTAGGCAACAACAACGTTACCGTTATCAATGGTTACGCCCGCTTCGTTGACAAAAATACAGTCGAAGTTGATGGCAAACAATATCGCGCTAAACACATTACTATTGCTGTTGGTGGCACACCAGTAACGCCTGATATTCCAGGTGCAGAATTTGGTATCGACTCAAACGGTTTCTTCGAACTAAAAGAGCAACCAAAGCGCGTTGCTGTTGTTGGCGCAGGCTACATTGCGGTAGAACTTGCAGGTGTAATGCACGCATTAGGTAGCGAAACTCACCTATTAGTACGTCGCGACAAGCCATTGCGTGCCTTTGACGACATGCTTAGTGATACGCTTGTTGAAATTATGGCAAGTGAAGGCCCAACGCTTCATACACAAAGCACACCTAAATCGGTCATCAAAAATGATGATGGTTCATTAACGCTTAACCTAGAAAGCGGTGAAAGCATCGATGTCGATTGTTTAGTATGGGCTATTGGCCGTCGCCCAGTGACAGAAAACCTAAACCTAGGCGTTACTGGCGTAGAAACTGACGAACGCGGTTATATTCCATCAGACAAATACGAAAACACCAATGTCGATGGTATTTACGCCCTTGGTGATGTGTGTGGCAAAGTTGAATTAACGCCCGTTGCAGTTGCTGCTGGTCGCCACTTGGCAGAACGCCTATTCAACGGTCAAGATGATGCACATCTCGATTACACCGACATTGCAACCGTGGTATTTAGCCATCCGCCAATCGGTACTATCGGTTTAAGTGAAGCTGACGCTATCGCAGCTCACGGTGAAGAAAACGTAAAAGTATATAATTCACAATTTACCGCGATGTATAGCGCTGTCACTCAGCACCGCCAACCAACACGCATGAAGCTTGTGTGTGCAGGTGACGATGAGAAAGTGGTTGGCTTACACTGTATTGGCTTTAACTGTGACGAAATCATCCAAGGTTTTGCCGTTGCCATTAAAATGGGCGCCACCAAAGCTGACTTCGATCGCACCGTAGCGATTCACCCAACATCGGGTGAAGAATTCTGTACGATGCGTTAATTTGTACAACTCAAGGCAGTTCATCTGAGCTGCCTTTTCAGCTCAGATAATATTTTGATTACCTACCAATTACTTCCATCAATAAAATCACCATTAGTTAATAAATACTATAAATCTCATCGTGTCAGTAGCAGTGCCGCGAGCAATAATGCCATTATGGTAGCTAGAGACAATAACGATATTGTGGGTGTTGCACGATTGGCCCCCATTAACAGTGAATGGTTTTTAACTGGGGTTCATGTTGATGAGCAATATAGAAATGCTGGTATTGCCGGCGAGTTAATCAATTGCTTAGCGAAACAACAACCCGTTATTTACTCATTTCCTTATCAACATTTGGTGGCGTTTTATCAACGATTAGGCTTTGAACTTGTCACACCAGACAGCATACCGTGTGAGCTAGCGCAAAGGTTTAATGCCTATGTAAAACAAGGACGCGAAATTGTTGTTATGATAAGAAAAAATAAACAATAAGGTGCCTGCAATGATAAATAGAAACATTCCCCTGACCGATATCCACCGTCACTTAGATGGCAATGTTCGTTTGCAGACTATCTTAGATTTAGGCCGTCAATTTAACGTAGCACTTCCAGCCTATAACCTTATAGATCTAAAGCCCCACGCTCAAGTTGTCGAAAAAGAGCCGTCATTGGTAGCTTTCTTAGCAAAGCTTGATTGGATGGTTGGCGTTATTGGCGATTTAGACGCGGCGCGCCGCATCGCTTATGAAAATGTCGAAGATGCTTTTAACGCAGGTTTAGACTACACCGAGTTACGTTTTAGTCCAGGCTACATGGCGATGAGCCACAAATTATCAGCACAAGGCATTGTCGAAGCAGTCATTGACGGCGTTACTGCTGGCCAAGAAAAATTTGGCGTTCGCACTAATTTAATCGGCATTTTATCTCGCACCTTTGGTGTCGATGCTTGCCAAGTAGAACTAGACGCAATTGTCAGCCAACGAGATAAAATCGTTGCCGTTGATTTAGCAGGCGATGAGTTGGGCTTTCCAAGCGAACTGTTTGTTGGTCAATTTAAACAAGCACGTGATGCAGGTTTTAATATTACGGCCCATGCTGGTGAAGCCGCCGGTAGCGAAGCTATTTGGTATGCCATTGAACAGTTAGGCGCAAGTCGAATTGGTCACGGTGTAAAAGCGATTCATGATCCGAAACTTATGGATTATCTGACAGAACATCAAATAGGCATAGAGTCTTGCCCAACAAGTAATATTCAAACCAGTACTGTTAACAGCTACCAAAATCATCCAATTAAGAAGTTTCTTGAGCATGGCATTAATGTGTCACTTAATACTGACGATCCAGGCGTCAGTGACATTGAGATTGCTTACGAATATACGGTTGCTGCAAAGGCGATCGGGTTAAATGAAAGTGACTTATTCAAACTTCAACAAAATGGTTTAAAGCAAGCTTACTTATCAAACGATGAAAAACAAGCACTTATCAACAAGTGCCAAGCGCGTTAAGTTATATCGCTTTCTAATATTAAATGGACATCGCTAGTGATGTCCTTTTTTGTTTATCGTTCTATTTTGCTGAAGCAACACGTTTTTTGTCTGGCAAAGAATAGCGCAGAATACGTTTAACAACACCGCTGTATTGGGTCCAAAAGCTGCCAGTATTATAGGGCAGCCCATATTCTTTAAAGACGGCTTGTACCTGTGGCGCGACCTCTTGATAGCGTGAAGATGGTAAATCAGGAAATAAGTGGTGTTCAATTTGAAAACTCAAGTGACCCGTTAAAACATGAAACCAATGCTTACCTTGGATATTCGACGAACCTAGTCCTTGGCGATAATACCAATGTCCCAAACTCTCATCTTTTATGGATTCCTCGGTAAATGTATGAACATGCTCGGTAAAATGGCCACAAAATATGATGGTTGATGTCCATAAATTTCTCAATAAGTTCGCCAACAAGTTACCAACAAAGACCCATAAGAATAATGGACCCGCAATGGCAGGGAACAATAAGTAATCTTTAATAAGTTGGCGTGCTCCCTTGCCAAAAAATCGGCGCTTTAATTCGCCATGATCAACATGATGATTTCGATTTTCATTTTTCTTACCAATGAACACTCGCTCTCCAGCAAGTTCATGATATGAAATACCCCATTGGAACAGCACACTTAAATTAAGATAAGTTATAAACTGCCACAGGTTTTTAATACGCCATCTAAAATCACTGGATAATCGTAACAAGCCATAACCAAAATCGCGATCTTTGCCAATGACATTAGTGTAAGTATGGTGCTCAAAATTATGGACTCGATTCCAACTTGCGCCGTCACAGGCAATATCCCATTCATAGGCTCTTGAGTTAATATGCTTGTCATTCATCCAATCATATTGTCCATGCATCACATTATGACCAATTTCCATATTCTCTAAAATTTTGGCCAAGGCTAGCAGTAATACACCAATGCCCCACATCGCCGGATGGATAAGACCACACATCAATAGAATGCGCCCGCCCCATTCACAATAACGTTGACGCCTGATAATAGAGCGAATGTAAGTAGCGTCTTCAGCGCCAACCTTTGCCAAGGTCGTTTGCTTAATATTTTTAATAGCTGATTCAAAAGCTTTAAAGTCTATTGGATTCATATTGATAGCTCCAAATCACTGATAGGTTGCGATACACACAGTTGAATCAATTGCTCACCAGCACCAGACAGGTCACCAGTACGAATATCCTTAACAATGCCTCTTTTTTTAACACACTGACATTGATGACACACTCCAATACCACAACCTCGAATAACAGGTTGTTGTTGGTGCTCTAGCTCTTCAAGCAAGGTGCGCTGATTGGTTATTGTTAATTCATTTGTACCCAATGACACCTTAAATTCTTGCTGCTGCAAATTTACCATGGGTGTAAACGAGAACTGCTCTTGAAAGTAATTGAAACCCAGTGCCTGCGCTTTCAATTTAATGCCGTTCATTAGACTCGCGGGACCACAGCAGTAAACATCTCGCAATTGCTCATTAGTGAAAAGCAGCATATTTTTATGCTGCTCCCTATCGACTAAATCGAATTCGAAATGACTGAACTGAGCGCGAAGCTGAGACAACAAATCAACAAAATAATGTTGGTTGTGCGATGCAATATAACGCAAGTAGACAGACTGCTTTATCGTACTTAAATGCTGCGACAACATCGAAATAATAGGTGTAACTCCCGAGCCTGCTGCGATCATAGTAATGGGTAATTCACTCTTTTCTAAAACAAAATCACCCTGCGCTTTGGAGATATTAAGCCACTGATCTATTTTTATAATTTCAGCTAGCTGCCCTGTAAATTGTCCTTGTTTTTGACGCTTGATCAACAAGGTAATTTTCTGATCTTGTTTATAAAGGTCGGGAGATGAAGCAACGGTGAAGGTGCGCGTTAATAATCGTCCATTGTGTTCAATGGTTAGCTGAATATGTTGTCCAGCAGTATGCACAGGCCAGCCGCGCTGAAGCTTAAGCGTCACTAAACTGTAATTTGAATCACTGTGCTCCACGTCAATGACCTTGCCACGATAACTATCGCTGCGCCATGCAGGTAGCCAATATTGCACGACAGGTTCGAGGTATGAAGCAAAACTATGATGATGAAAAAACCACTGACTCATCTTATTAAAGCACTTAGAAATCATTTTAGAGTACACTTGTAAGCTGAATTTGAGCGCACAAGTGTACTCTAAAAAATAGAGATGTAAACGTGCGTTTTCCAATGAAACGTAATGCATTGAAAATAAAGAACATACAAAAAACGCCACTAACGAATTAGTGGCGTAAAATTAGGAAAGGAAGAAAATTAACCGCGGGCGATATTTTTTAATTCAACGCGAGAAGGCGTAAAAATTGATTCGAGTAACGCAATAGCTTTTTCCGGCTGCGCATCACCACACATAAACGCATCAAAGGCTGCATACTCTAATTCTGGCCACGTATGCACACTAATATGAGATTCAGCTAATAATGCAACTCCAGTTATTCCACCACCAACGAACGTATGGATATGGATATGTAACAGCGTTGCACCAGAAATTTCAGCAGCTTGCGTTAATGCATCTTCCATTAACTCAATATCATTGAGTTGCGAAGCGCCATAAAAATCAGCAATTAAATGTTGCCCCGTGCTTGTCGCAGCACACTCGCTGGTTGTTACGTTATCATCTTCAACCAAATTAACTTGATAAGATTTGCTAACTTGTTGCTCAACAAGAGAAGATGTGATTTTTTTTGAAGCAGTCATCGATAATAGAGCTCATAATTCAAGAAAATACGCATGCATCTTAATGCACGGCGTTACGGGCATTATACTGACGTAATCCCATTAGGTGTAGCATGCCATAAAATAAACAAATGACAGAGCTCCATAACCAAAAAGAACTGCCTTGCTCAGTCACAGAAGATATTAAGAATAATCCTCCTACTCCGCGGATTAAAAATAGACTAGTAATTCCAACTAAGCCAATCTTTAATAAGGGTAATTTTCGAATAACATTGGCTGCCGATAATGCGTACATCGAAAAGATACAAAGCACAATAACAATGAAACTGGTAATGATTGTTGGGCGCATACTTCCTTGCTCAGCCCAAGCAGACATTTGCTCGCCTGCTCCGAAAAAGCGATACCAACTGGCGCCAAATATAATACAGCCAACATGAAGTAGAGCAGCCAGTCCATTACCAATAGCTGCGGCGATTAAAAATCCGTTCATGACGAATCCCTGTTCATAGTCATTTAATCGAAAATACCTATTTTAGCTTGCAGAATGACAATTATTAATAAGCGATAGTCAGATTTGAATCAGCACAAAACTGCTTGGCCAAACATAACATTATTCTTTAAATGAATTAAGCCATTTATTCAACAACGAAGATAAACCACTAAAGATTATAATTCCAGCTAAATCAGCAAGATAATCATAGATATCTAAAGTTCTAGTCGGTAAAAAATGTTGGCTAAGCTCTTCAATTGTAACAAATATCCAAACTGCCAAGCTGCCCCAATATATAGAGAGTTTTTTGATTTTTAACGTTCGACATCGAGTCGCTAAATTCGCAAACAGGGTTAACATTCCAAATAGACAAAAATGGCCAATTTTATCTCCGTAAGGAAGCGTACTAACTAACTTGAATAGCCCATTAGATTGGCCCGTATTAGCTACATAAATAGCCCAAAGTATGAAAACAAAAAAGCAGATTGCGAGGGAAGTTAGGTACTTTTGCATAAAGTGGGGTTCGTAAATTGAATAAGTTAATCGTGTAATTCTAATTACCACAAACTGTATTCAATCTGTACAAAGTCACCAACTAAAGAATAAAAAGGCGCTGGTCATAGTTAGGACATGACCAACGCAAAACTTACAAACTAAGATCTCAAAAATTAGAAATAGTTATTCACTATAGAAACGTGATTCATGGCTGATCACCACTTCACCTGACTCCATATCACGAATGATTAATTCCACAGGCAACACTCGGCGCGGTAAATTCACTGGATCGGCGGTTAAGGTAATAACCAATGATGACATTTCACCGGAATCAATGGAGAACGACTTATTCAAACTAGATTCAATGCCATCAATACCTTTAGCTTGAACACTAAAGCTTCTAGCGGTTGGTTCTTTATTTAACAGCTTAATTTGATAGCTGTTTTCAATAAAATCATCATTATTTACCCGATAGAGAACATTACGATCACGCAGTACTGTTAACTCAACGGTTGAACGAGTAAACCAATAACCCGTCATTGCAGCAAAAACCACAAAACAAATGACGGCGTAGCCAATAATTTTCGGTCTAAATAAATGTGTTTTACCACCTTTGAGTTCATGCTCACTGGTAAAGCTGATTAAACCTTTTGGATAATTAAATTGCGACATGGTTTGATCACACGCATCAACACAGGCACCACAGTTAATACACTCGTACTGTAATCCGTTGCGAATATCGATACCTGTTGGGCATACATCAACACATAAATTACAGTCGACACAATCACCAAGCCCCATCTCTTTATGGTCGTCTTTGCGACGGCGACGACCACGATTCTCACCACGCTCAGTATCGTAGCCAACTAATAGAGTATCTTTATCAAACATTGCAGATTGGAAACGTGCATATGGACACATATGCAAACACATTTTCTCTTTTAAGAATCCAGCATTTCCCCATGTACACAAGGCAAAAAATGAAACCCAAAACCACGGTTGAATACCTAAAGAGCCATCGACTATACCTGAATAGAGTTCAATCGGCGGCATAAAATAAGAAACAAATGTTGTAGCTGTCAAAAACGCAACCAACACCCAGCTTGCGTGTTTTAAGCTTTTCTTAATGAACTTTTCGCCATTCATTTTTTGCTTATCAAGCTTCATACGTTGGTTACGGCTACCTTCTATTTTTTCTTCAAGCCAAAAAAACATAAATAACCAGTGGGTTTGTGGACACAAAAAGCCACACCACACACGGCCTAACCACGTAGTAATAAAGAACAAAGCGAATGCCGCGACCATAAAAATACCGGCGACTATTGGAAAGTCTTGTGGATATAACGTATTACCAAAAATATGCCATTGCTGGTTACTGGCATCGAGCAAGATGGCTGGGAAGCCACCGATTTCTATCCACGGTAATATAACGAATAACGTCATTAAAAACATGGCAATACCACGGCGAATGCGTTGGTATTTACCCTTTTGTTCACGCACATAAATGGCGCTTTTTTGATTACTGCCAGGGGCGATAATCATATCTTTTGGATTGATGTTTACGGACATGCTATTGCTACTATTTTAATAAAATTTATAAACTCCCTATGGCAAGTAGCACGCCAACTTAAAATAAAAATAAACCACTGATTAATATAAACAAATAAAAATAAAGCACCAACCAAAGCCACGATATATCGCCACCACCAACGACATACCGCGCACAAAGGTTATTTATACATCGATTTCAGGCTTGTCGACTGCAAAACCTGCGGCATGAAAATGACCACCACCGCCATACTGCTCAGCTACCTTAGCCACATCAATGCCATCTTTAGCTGAACGTAGTGAATATACTCGCTTATCAAAGCGGTCGAAATACAGCGCAGCGAATGGGAAACCTTGCGCTAATTGCTCGCCCATTTCACTCACTAAATGCGTTGAATTAACACAAGGAACACGATGACCACCAATAGTCGCCATCGGAATTTTTTCACCTTTAGGCGTTCTCGCTAACTGCATGTTTTGGTAATCGACAATGGCGCCACCTTGCATGATGAGTTCATCAACCTTTGCATCGTCTAAATATGGCATCCATAAGGGCAAGGTTTTCTGCAACGTTAACAACGCAGCTGATACTTGTTTGCTACTTTCCATTTGCCACTGCCATAAATCACGATCTTGGATGTATTTAAGTAATAGCGGCACTGGAGTATCTGGATTTAATGTTTCCCACGTCAATACCGCGCCCGATCGCGACATATCAAACACACAATAATCTAAGCCCTCAAGATCTTGCATTGCACTTTTATGGTGATCGATAACAGTCAATGAATCTGCTTGCTCATGCAACGCTATAAGTGACTCTCGGTCATAAGAAAAATCAACGATGAACACTGTTTTACCAGTAACATCAGGTATTTGTTCGCCGTATTGCGCTGGCATGTAATCACATTCCACACCAAGACGGTCACAATAGACCTTTACTGCTAGTGCAGCACCAAATCCATCGGCACAGTTTTTGTGATAAATACATAAATGACTCATTTTTAATTCCTATTAACTCAGCGGCCTAACAATAGCCAATTTTTTCATTTTTGAACGCAGCGTGCTTTCCGGAAGTTCCAGAATCGCAGCAGCACCAGTTTTTCCACCAATGCGCCACTGACAGTGCTTTAACACGCGTTCGATATGGTTTCGCTCGGCATCTGCCATTGAGCTTACCGCTTGATTATTTTTCACTTTAGTATCAAACAATGCATGTTTAACCTCCATCACATCAGAGGTTGTTAAAATAGCTTCATGTTCTAATACATTTTGTAATTCGCGAATGTTGCCGGGCCAATGATATTGTTTTAATTTCGTCAGGCTCTTTTGCTTAATGCCTCGAATACTCTTGCCTAATTTAGCATTAAGTTTGGTTAAAATAACTTGGCATAACGGCTCAATATCTTCGATGCGTTCACGTAATGGCGGTATATGAATTGGGAAAACATTCAGCCGGTAAAATAAATCCATTCTAAATGTGCCCTCATCAACCATGCGTTGCAAATCACGATTTGTCGCGGCAATGACACGAATATCCACTTTAATTGTCTTATTACCACCAACACGCTCAAACTCTTGTTCTTGTAAGACCTGAAGTAGTTTACCTTGAGCACTCATTGATAACTCACCAATTTCGTCTAAAAAGAGCGTTCCGTTATTCGCGATCTCAAAACGCCCTTTTCGGCGCTCAATCGCCCCCGTAAAAGCACCGCGTTCATGACCAAACAGTTCAGATTCCAGTAAGTTATCGGCAAATGCCGCGCAATTAACTTTGATCAACGGCGTATTACTACGCGGACTTAATTGGTGAATATTACGAGCAACCAACTCTTTGCCGGTGCCATTTTCACCCAAAATCAATACGGTACTTTGTGTTTGAGCCACCAGCTCTAACTGCATCAACATCTTCTCAAACTGCACACTCGAACCAACTAGGCCTTGGCCAGACCATTGTTGCTGAAGTTCGTTAATGAGATAGGTATTTTCAGTTTGCAACTGTTTAGACAGCGTTTTAACTTCAGAAAGAGCATCATGTAAGGCTTTTTCAGCCGCCTTTTGACGTGTAACATCGCGAAATACCGCAACAGCACCAATAATCTTACCATCTCGGTAAACCGCCGTAGTTGTGTACTCAACGGGAAATGAAGAGCCGTCTTTACGCCAAAAAACTTCACCACTTACTTCACGGCTAACGCCATCTTTTAACGTACCGTAGATTTTACACTCGTGAGCAGGATAATCACTGCCATCGGCGTGACTGTGATGATGATATTGATGAATATTGTGACCCAGCATCTCACTGTTATTCCAGCCTGTCATACGCTCAGCAGCTGGATTAATAAATACAGCATTACCATCGAGATCAAAGCCATAAATACCTTCGCCAACGGCGTTTAACAGCAGATCTGAATCCGCTAAATATTGTTTTATCTCTTGAAACATTAGACACAATCCCACTACCACGAAATATCGAGGGTATTGTGACAGGATTTTTAAACATTGAATAGTGCTAGGTATAATCCAATATGTCAGCTCGACAATCTTTATCCATTTCTCTATGGCATAACGAACAGTCGCTCGCGGCATTAAGTGCCTATGACTTTTCAAAAAGGCTACAACAGAGTCGTGATGGTGAACGGCAGTTACTTTTAGTAACCATCCAACACTTTTTTGAACAAACTCATCTTCATCATTAATTAGCAAACTACATTGCTTAAAAACAAGATGAGGATCGAGACAGTAAATACGCTTACCTATTTTTCGGTTAATAAATTTAACCCACACGACATTACTTGCTCGTCGACACCAAGAGACTTCAGAGAGTGCCCAGTGCTGTATTTGGTCGATGAGGTGTGGCCTTGCCATTAGAAACTGATAAATCGATTTAAGACACAGGTCATCCACTAATGACCAATTGTCAGCATAGTGCTCCAACCAATACTCAAACCGCAATAATAAGTCATCATCATAATGTTTCTTAACGAATTTATTAATCAATCCGAAGGCGACTAAAAACTCTTCGTTGTATTGCGCATTGGCTAACAGGGATTCAGTAATTTCTAGTACCTCATGCGGCGTTAGATTACTGTGTTCATCATGAAACCTACTAATAATGAGCTTTATATCGGGTGCAGTAGCGCCAAGACATTGAAAGCCCTGTGGGAAATAACGTTGACTAGATTTTGATTTTTCGACGGTGCTAACCTTATTCAAGGCTTGTAATATCTCCTGCGAGTATGACGCCAAAGCTTGCATAAAGAATGCTCTTTATCGAAATGAGTTCATTGAGCATTTTGAATGAAACATATTGCTAGATCAAATTTACAGCCAAGTCATTGTCCAGATAGACAAATAGTTAAATTTGAGCGTAAGAAATAAAAAAGCCACTTACAAAGTGGCTTAGAGAAAATGAGCACCACATGTGTCGTGCTCTTTATTAAAGGAAGGTTGCCATTATTTTCTTGGCTCTAGTCCTTCAGCTAACTTCGCAGCAAGACCAGCATAACGATAACCAGCTAAGGTGCCGTAATGTTTGTTTGATGCTGCTTCTAATTTCATTTTTAGATCAGTAGCTGTGCCACGAGTCATTGCAATAAATGTTGCGGAAGGTTTAGGTGAACGACTAGATTTAGGCTTAGCATTTGCAAGCGCTAAGTCTTTAACCAACTTATTCACGAAATAATCTTGAAGCATTATTCTGTATTGATCAGATTGCGCGCCACGAGATTTAATATCGCCATATATTGCGTCAACAAACTTATTTACAGTTTTAACTGGGTCCAGAACGTCATGACCAGCAGCTTGCAGCTTGATTAGTGAATCTAATCGATGTGCCGCTAAAGGAGCACCAATCGCTTGTCGAATAATGTAGTTACCGTATTGCTCAAACTTGTTATAACCAATGCGTTTAAAGATTTTTTCATCAATCCAGAACGCAGGTAAGTTCACGCCATTCTCAATCAAGAAATCAACAGCGCGCTCTTGTTTCTCTTTAGCGTAAGGTACGAATACTTGCTTATCTTTATGAGCTTGCGTTAATTCATTGCGGTACATCACACCACCAACAGCTTTAGCAACATGACCAAGTTCGCGAGCATGTTGTTGAACAACTGTTCTGTAGGCACTGTCTAGCTCATCATAACCTTTAGATGGTTCAAAGCTTGTAGCGTCGATTAGGTTTGCTAGAATGCGTTGCTTATTCTTTTGACCTAAACGCGTCGCTTCAACAGGATCTTCACCAATTGCTTCGGTTAAAATTCGCGGATCTAACGCACTGCCTTTCGAATAAGCATCCCAACGTAGACGCTTATCAGTCAATTGACGATCAGCAATTTTATTTAACAGTTCAGCTTCTTCTTTTGGAGATTTATCACCAGCAAACTCCTTGTAACCCCATTCGATAGCAAATTTATCGTACGGACCTGGATCGTAATCGATTGGTGATACACCATCATCTGGTTGCATTACATAGTTAAATCGAGCGTAATCCATGATAGAAGAAGATACACCAAATTCTTTAACGAACTTAGGATCTCTTAACTGCTCAATGCTGTAAGAGTTATTACCAATAAAGTTATGGTGTAAACCAGTTGAATGCCCTACTTCATGTGCAACAACAAAGCGTACTAAATCGCTCATTACATCATTCGGTAAAGGTAGTTTCTTAGCTCGTGGATCAGTCGCGCCTGCTTGAGCGAAATACCAGCCTTCAAGTAATTTGATGACGTTGTGATACATACGTACATCAGCTTCAATAATTTCACCTGAACGCGGGTCAGCTACATGCGGTCCTTGTGCATTAGGGATACCAGATGGGATCCAACGAACAACAGAGAAACGTGCATCTTCTGGATCCCAATCAGGGTTTTCTTCTACTGTTGGCGCCATTTTAGCAATAATGGCATTTTTAAAGCCCGCTTGTTCAAACGCAGGCTGCCAAAATTCAATACCTTCACGTACTGCTTCAACGAAACGTTGCGGAGTACCTTGATCTGTCTCTTATACACATCTCCGAGCCCACGAGACTAGGCATGATCTCGTA
>CAJXRU010000010.1 GCA_913060565.1 uncultured Gammaproteobacteria bacterium
AAAAGCCGCTACAGAAATGTAGCGGCTTTTTTGCTTTCTGACGTTTAGTTAATTACGCGTGATGATAGGTCCCATCACTGTGTCATGGTCGCTCCAGTGCACCTATATGCACTTGCGACATTCGGACGCCTGTCCATCAAACGATTTAGCGCTGAGGCTCTGCAATGTGCTCCGTACCGACATCTATGTCGGCAAGCACTCGCTCCCATGTAGGAGATTGTCGGAACTGTGGCAGCGTGGGGCGTCTCCGACGTAGTTGAAACAAGGGTTGGATATCTAGCCGTATGCCTTTTTGTTGAAGGTAAATCTAGAGCCTAAATTGCTAGATACCTTAAAGTAGTTAGGGGAAGTATTCACGAATGGGTAATAAATTACCTAGTACAATGCGTAGGTGCGCTACCTGAAACTGAGCATGCTAGTCGCCCATCAAGATTGTCACCCGAGCAATTTGAACATGTAAAAGCCTATGGCAAACGCCTAACTTAAATGATAATGGCGGGCGATTATAAGCAAAGGATGTTACATCAGTTCATTGTCTTAGTATTTGTCATTAGTTATTAGCGGCTTTTAAGAGTTCGCTTGCGCTTAATGGGCGTGCATTTGAAATAGGCTTTTTCGGTCGCTTATTATTGATATTTCGACGACGCTTAAACCCAAGCATTTCGTACAATGCGCCCTCTTGAACCCGCTGTTCAGCAGTACTAATTAAACCTTGGCGTTGATATTGCTGTAACAGTGAATGCAGAATGGGCTGTAATTCTTGGCGAGACATCCCTGCTTTGACTGTATCTTCGGCTAATAATCGTAATAATATTTCGTCTAATCCGGTGAGAAGCGCATTACGCGTTTTATCGTTGAATATTGATGGGAATACGAGTTCGGAGTCTCTGATTAGTCCTAAAGTTTGTGTTAATTCTTCAACAATGCATGCCACTAATTTTCCGTGCATTCTGGCTTGATCGACGGGAATAAATATATGTGCTGACGTGATGTGATTATTACGGTCAGTTTTTACATTGGCTAAGCAAATTGCCCCATGTAGATATTCAACAACAGAAGCCCCTAGCTCAGTCCGGACGAGCTTTGGCAGCATTGATTGCTTGGTAAAATAGTAATAAACGTTAGCTTGGGATTTTCGCTCTACTCGGCGAATATCAAAGTTTGTAATCTGCACGAGCTGATTGATGTGTGCATCTAGTAGCTGATTATGTAAAGCTTGATCACCGATCTGGTGTTCAACATAAATACGCAGCGGTTTTTTCCACTTTCTAAGATTTAAATTTGGACTTACACCATGTTCGGCCCCTAAACCTACTTCAAAAAAACTATTAGTAATGTAATCAAGATTTGACCATGCATTGCTTTTTGCGTATACATGCTGAACGGGTATATAGCTCAAGATAAAAGCAAATACGCAGGATGTTATCTTCAATTCTTACCCCAAGTTTATTGGTCATTATAGATTTGTGGTATGTTTCATTTTCTTTCAACCAAACTATCATGTTGAGTATTTAATGAATACGCTTATTTTATTAACATTTATTGGCGCGTTATTGCCGTATATTACAAAGATTCCTGTCATTGTTGCGATGCACAAAAGCGGTGGCTATGATAATTGCCATCCCCGACAGCAACAAGCACAGTTAACTGGGTTCGGTGCTCGCGCTTTAGCGGCTCATCAAAATGCATTTGAAGCGTTGATAATTTTTGGGATCGCAATGTCAACAGCGATGGCGACGAACACTACGAGTCAGGAAGTTGTTTATTTAGCCATCGCACATATTGTAGCTCGGATTTTTTATAGTGCGATGTATTATTTAAATATAAATATAGTACGGTCGGTATTGTGGGCTGTAGCGACTGTATCGAGCTTTTCGATTATTTTATTGTCGATGATCTAATTAATTATCTAGGTCTGGATTGTTCGCTTCAGCCTGTGCCGCTATTTCTCGTTGTTGTTTTCTATAGATACTCATTTGATCATAGAAATGATCCCAAACACAAGGACAACACGAACCGCCGCCGCAGCAATCATCATCAAGGGGCTTCTCAGGTTTTTCGATTAAATCTGTCATAGTTTTTATGATTAATGTAAATAATGATCTAGTTTAGCATTGTGGCTGACATAAATAAAAAGACCGCCTGGGATAGATACCTAGGCGGTCTTTATTTGTACGATAATGTTAATGAATTAAAGGCTTGGGCCAGCAGCGATTAACGCCTTACCTTCATCAGTATCGGTGAACTTCTCGAAGTTGTTAACAAAGCGTTTTGCTAAGTCCTGGGCTTTTTCTTCCCACTCGCTAGCATTTTGGTAAGTGTCGCGTGGGTCCAAAATGTCACCTTCAACACCACCTACTTGTGTTGGAACACTCAGGTTAAAGTGAGGTAGATTTTGACATTCAGCGCTATCGATTGAACCGTCAAGAATCGCATCAATAATCGCACGAGTTGCTTTGATCGAAATACGTTTTCCTGTGCCATTCCAACCAGTGTTTACTAAATAAGCAGTCGCACCAGCATCTTCCATACGCTTGGTTAGTACTTCTGCGTATTGAGTCGGATGTAAGCTTAAGAAAGCCGCACCAAAACAAGAAGAGAATGTCGGTGTTGGTTCTGTGATACCACGTTCAGTACCAGCTAGTTTAGCGGTGAAGCCTGAAAGGAAATAGTAACGTGTTTGCTCTGGTGTCAGTTTAGACACTGGCGGTAGTACGCCAAATGCATCAGCAGTTAGGAAGATAACTTTCTTCGCATGGCCGGCTCTAGAAACTGGTTTAACAATATTTTCAATATGGTGAATTGGGTAAGATACACGAGTATTCTCAGTTTTTGAGTTATCATCGTAATCAATCTTGCCATCGCTATCTACTGTTACATTTTCTAGTAGCGCATCACGGCGAATTGCGTTGTAGATATCTGGTTCGTTTTCTTCACTTAAGTTGATTGTTTTAGCGTAACAACCACCTTCGAAGTTAAATACACCGTTATCATCCCAACCGTGCTCGTCATCACCAATTAGTTGGCGCTTTGGATCTGTAGATAATGTTGTTTTACCAGTTCCTGACAAGCCGAAGAATACTGCTGTATCACCGTCTTCGCCAACATTTGCACTACAGTGCATAGATGCGATACCTTTTAATGGCAATAGGTAGTTCATCATTGAGAACATACCTTTTTTCATTTCGCCGCCATACCAAGTACCGCCAATCAACTGCATACGTTCTGTTAAGTTGAAGGCAACGAAGTTTTCTGAATTAAGACCTTGTTCTTTCCAGTTAGGATTTGTCGTTTTTGCACCATTCATTACAACAAAATCTGGTTCAAAGGTTTCAAGCTCTGCGTCTGTTGGACGAATGAACATGTTTTTCACGAAATGCGCTTGCCATGCTACTTCAGTAATAAAGCGAACTTTCAGACGTGTATCTTCGTTTGCACCACAAAATGTATCAACAACAAATAGGCGTTTGCCTGAAAGTTGTGTTGATACTAAGCCTTTTAATGAATCCCATGTTTCAGGTGTCATTGGCTTGTTGTCGTTTTTACCTTGATCTGACCACCATACTGTATCGCGTGTTACATCATCACGCACAATATATTTATCTTTTGGAGAGCGGCCTGTGAAAATCCCTGTATCAACAGATACTGCGCCTGATTGCGTTACTACGCCTTTATCAAAGCCAGATAATTCCGCTTTTGTTTCTTCTTCAAATAACAAGTCATATGACGGGTTATAAACTACTTCTTGGACGTCGTTAATACCATATTGGGTTAAATCGATAGTGGTATTGTTACCAGCTGTGGCGACGGTCATTTTTCTAGCTCCTAAGGATGGTAAGTGGTATGTAATGATTACATCAAGGTTTGTAATTCAAACGTATTTTCTGACGCGATTGTACAGGATCTTAGGGTGTGATTTAAACCACGTATTTAATAAAAATGTCATTAAGTACTTTACAGTCCTACAGTAATTAGTCTAATTCGTTGTTTTGTGGGTGCTTGAGGTTAAATTGAGAAGCAAAATTAATTGTGAAAGTCACTATGAAAGTCTTTCATTTTTGTCGTTTTGGGGTATAAAAAAGCCCGATTATTAAATCAGGCTATTAGATTTAGATGATACAATTTATTGATTTAGCTTGGGGTCTAGTGCACTTGATCGTTATTTTCAGATGGGTCATGGAAAAGCTGCGCTATTTCATCGCTGCCAAATTCATACTTGGTATTGCAGTAATCGCAATGCATTTGAATATTTCCTTGCTCGCTAATAATCGATTCAGCTTCTTCACGGCCAATAGAAATGATGGCGGATCCACTGCGTTCTAATGAGCAGGTACATTTAAAGCTCAGTGATTGCGGATCAAATAAGCGAACATCTTCTTGGTGATATAAGCGAGTCAAAATAACTTGTGGCTCTAACTCAAAAAGCTCCTCGTCTTTGATTGTCGCACTTAACTGGCGTAAGTTGTCATAACCGTCATCATCAGCGTCACTTTCTTCCGGCAGTGCTTGCAACATCAGTCCAGCCGCATTTTTTTCATCTGCACGTAGCCAGAAATGAGTTTTCAACTGCTCTGACTGTGCAAAATAACCTTCTAAGCATTCAGCAATAGTGTCTTTATCTATGGCTACAATGCCTTGATAGCGCTCGCCTTGTTTGGGCGTGATAGTGATGACCATGTAACCCTTTTTGAATAACTCAGTTAGCTTGGTTTCGGTGACCTCGCCAGTAATATTAGCTACACCGCGTAATTCTTGTTGGTCATTACCGTTGACAACCATCGCTGGGATAGGGCCGTCACCTTGCATTTGAACGGCAATATCCCCTTCAAATTTTAACAAAGCCGTTAGCATGGATGTTGCTGCTAACAGTTGACCTAACAATTGATTCACCGCTGTTGGGTAATCGTGATTGTTAATGATTTCTTGATAAGTGTTTGACACTTGGACAAGCTCGCCACGTACGTGGACGTTATCGAATAAATAACGGTTTAATTGATCGTTCATAATATTCCAGTGCTATAGAGGACTACTGATTTTTAAATTGAATAATTTTACGGCGTTGCTTTTTATCTGGGCGCTTGTCTGGGTGTGGATTATCCAGTGCATGTAATCTTCGAAGCTCAGCATTTTGTTGGCGCTTAGCAATGCTTGTTGCTGTCTCTTCATAAAGAGTTTGTGCAATAGGTGCCCCACGACGTTGATCGCTCAATTGAAGTATGGTGACTTCTTTAACATCGTTACCTTGTCTTAAGGTAACTACGGCGCCAGTTTCAACCAGTTTGCTAGGCTTACTGCGTTGATTGTTATATGACACTTTACCAGACTGAACCATGTCACGAGCGACGGAACGTGTTTTATAGAATCGAGCTGCCCATAGCCACTTATCCAAGCGAACAGTAAGAGATGATTTTTCAGCTAAATTCATGGTGTTCCAACGTCATAAAAAGTTCCGCAAAAATTAACATAATTTGTGTTTTTTTTCTATGCTGATTTGGGGATGATCGTTAGCGATTTCAATGGTTGTGACACAGACAATAACTTAGTATAGTGTTGAGTCTTTGATAATAATTCGCATATTCAGATCCTGCGTTATGCTAAGTTAGTAATTTTACTGTGATATTTAATGTTAATAATAAATAAATTCATCGCCTATTCGACGAAAAACCTTTCTAAAATTGTCGCTTTAATTACCAGTATTTTAATTATTTTGGCGATTTATTATGCCGCGAAGTTAACATGGTTAGTTATAACGCCTGCTCCTCAAATTGAGCAGTGGACACCACCTTCAGTAGCATCTTCCAGCGCAAAAAATTCAGCTGTAAACTTTTCGAACTTTCATTGGTTTGGTCAGCCTAATGCAGAGCCGGTGGAAGTCGAACAACAAGAGATAACTGACGCACCTAAAACATCGCTTAATATGACGTTGACGGGTGTTGTTGCAAATAATGATGTTAAGCGCTCGATGGCTATTATTGAATATCAATCGAAACAAGATACTTATGTGATTAACCAAAAAGTAAAATCGTCGCGTGCCAGTATTGCTGAAATTCACAGTGATAGAGTTATTTTAAAAAATAACGGTCGGTACGAAACTTTAATGCTTGATGGTTTTGATTACACTAAAAACTCTGCCCCAAAAGCATCAGAGAGGCCGACAGTATCCAGCAGTTCGCGTAAGCAACTTGGTAAGAAGTTTTCGAAAACACGTCAAGAGATTTTAAAAGATCCCGGTAAAATAATGGACTACATTTCGATTAGTCCAGTCAGCACCCAAGGGAAAGTTCAAGGTTATCGATTAAACCCTGGACGGCGTCCTGAATTGTTTAAGGCCTCAGGTTTGAAGCCTAGAGATCTTGCTGTAGCCATTAATGGCTATGATTTATCGGATCCGTCGCAGTCAATTCGCGTGATGAGTGAACTGCGAAACATGAATAATATAATGATCACCGTAGAGCGCGATGGTCAGTTAACTGATATAGAATTTGCATTGCCTTAGTCTATGAATTGCCAAGGAAATAATAACATGTCTGGAACTAGACGCCTTTTTTCACCACGTAAATGTGCTGCTGTCATGTTAATGGCAAGTTTATTAGCACTGCCTGCGACATCATCAATAGCTAGTCAATATTCTGCAAGCTTTAAAGGTACCGATATTAATGAATTCATTAATACGGTTGGCCGTGCGTTAAATAAAACGATAATTATTGAGCCAAATGTTCGCGGAAAAATTAATGTACGTAGCTACGAAACCTTTAATGAAGAGCAATACTACCAATTCTTTTTAAGCGTATTGGAAGTTTACGGTTATGCCGTGGTTGAAATGGATAATAACATCCTAAAAATCATCAAAGATAAAGAAGCTAAGTCTTCCGCTATTCCTGTTATTGGGGCAAATGATACTGGATATGGCGATGAGATGGTGACGCGGATTGTGCCTGTCTACAATGTTCCTGTTCGTGATTTGACACCTATTCTACGCCAGCTCAATGATAATAGCGGTGGTGGTAACATCGTGGCGCATGATGCATCAAATGTTATTATGCTAACTGGCCGAGCATCTAAAGTGAACCGCATTGTTGAAATGATCCGCCGTGTTGATAAGCAAGGTGATCAAGAAGTCGCTATTGTGCAATTAAAGTATGCTTCAGCACCAGAGCTCGTTCGTATCATTGAAACGATTATTACCAATACTGGCGGCAGTAAGTCAAAGTCTGCAAATCAACTCACTCCGAAACTGGTTGCTGACGAGCGTACAAATAGTGTTGTAGTAAGTGGTGAAAAACGCGCCCGTGATCGCGCTGTATCGTTAGTTAAGCGTTTAGACAATGAACAAGAGAGTTCAGGCAATACCAAGGTTGTCCATTTACGTTATGCACAAGCTAAAGAGGTTGTAAAAGTATTAACTGGTGTTGCTGATTCGATTAAAAATGGCGGTTCAACGTCAAAGTCTAAAACCAAGAAATCTAATCGTGACGTTAATATTCAAGCCCATGAGGACACCAACTCATTGGTTATAACTGCACAACCTGATGTGATGCGCAGTCTTGAAAGTGTTATTCGTCAGCTTGATTTCCGCCGTGCACAAATTAATGTTGAAGCGATTATTGTTGAAGTGAGTGAAGGCGACGGTATTGATTTAGGCGTGCAATGGGCAAGTGCTGATGGTGGCGTGATTCAATTTAATAATGGTGGAGCGTCTATTAGTGGTATTGCTGCTGGTGTTGAAGCAGCAAGAGATATTACGACACCAGCTAGTCAGACAACAACAGGCGCAGGGGATAACCAAGTAACAACAAATAATCCAGCACTCGTAACGCAAGGCGATTACTCGTTACTTCAAAGTGTACTTGGTGGTGTAAACGGTGCATTGGCTGGCTTTGTTAAAGGCGACTGGGGCGCGGTGATTCAAGCAGTTAGCGCGGCTTCAACCTCTAATATTTTGGCAACACCGAATATTACAACCCTTGATAACCAAGAAGCGGATTTTGTGGTTGGTGAAGAAGTACCTGTAATTACCGGATCGGCGGCAAGCAATAACAACAGCAATCCTTTCCAAACTGTCGAACGTAAAGAAGTGGGCATTAAGCTCAAGGTAACGCCACAGATTAACGAAGGTAATGCTGTTCAGCTGAAAATTGAGCAAGAAGTGTCAGGTGTTAAACCTGGTACTGCGGGTACTGCGGTTGATGTTATCTTCTCAAAACGATCAGTCACTACAACTGTAATGGTTGATGATGGTCAAATTGTCGTAATTGGCGGCTTGATTGATGAAGATGTACAGGAAACAGAGTCTAAAGTGCCGCTACTAGGTGATATTCCGATTCTTGGCCACTTATTCCGCTCGACGAAAAGCAGCAAAAGTAAACGTAATTTAATGATCTTTATTAAACCAACTATCATTCGTGATGCGGCAACAATGCAGCAGTTAAGTTCTAGAAAATACAATATGATCCGCGCTGAGCAGTTGGCACAACAAGAGGATGGTATTGCATTAATGCCATTCACCGATCAGCCGGTAATTAATGAAGATCCTGCTGCGATTGAATTACCAAAGCCGCTTAAAGATTATGTAGAAGAGCATAACAAGAAAATGGCTAAAAAATCGGCTAAGCAAGATGATGAATAGTGAAGCTAAATTAAATGATGCTCTTGTAGAAGAGATTGAAACTAATGAACCGGAAATCGATGCTGATGCTCCAGACATCGTCGCTCCTGGTGAATTTAGTTTCGCATTCGCCAAGCGTCATCAAGTGCTCTTAGTACGTAGTGAGGATGCGACAACGATTTTCTATAGCGACGCTACAAAACTTAGTGGGCTAATCGAAGCACGTCGATTTGTTGGGCAAGATGTTGCGTTAGTTCATCTGTCAGCTGATGACTTTGAACGTGATTTAACCATTAAATATCAGCATGACACTTCACAAACACAACAGTTAGTCGAAGACTTAGGAAATGATGTTGATCTATTTACATTGGCCGATGAATTAACAGAGACTCAAGACTTACTTGAGTCGGAAGATGATGCACCCATCATCAAGCTTATTAATGCAACGCTAAGTGAAGCGATTAAAGAAGGCGCCAGTGATGTTCACATTGAAACCTTTGAAAAGCAGTTAACGATTCGTTTTCGTGTCGATGGCATTTTACGTGAAGTACTTAAGCCAAATCGAAAATTGGCCTCGTTGTTAGTATCACGTATTAAGGTAATGGCGCGGTTAGACATTGCTGAAAAACGTGTACCGCAGGATGGTCGTATTTCTTTACGCATTGCCGGACGTGGTGTTGATGTTCGTGTTTCAACGATGCCATCCAGTCATGGTGAACGCGTGGTTTTACGTTTATTAGATAAAAACCAAGCTCGCTTGAATCTAAAAGATTTGGGGATGACGGAGAGTATTCGCGAACGCTTTAATACGCTTATTCATCGCCCGCACGGTATTATTTTGGTTACTGGCCCTACAGGTTCTGGTAAGAGTACAACTCTATACGCAGGCCTCACAGATTTAAACAGTAAAGATCGCAATATCTTAACGGTTGAAGATCCTATCGAATACAACATCGAAGGTATTGGACAAACGCAGGTAAATGCCAAAGTTGATATGACCTTTGCGCGGGGTTTACGTGCTATTTTACGTCAAGATCCCGATGTCGTCATGATCGGTGAGATTCGTGATTTAGAAACCGCGCAAATCGCTGTTCAAGCGAGTTTAACTGGTCACTTAGTGATGTCAACGCTTCATACTAATACGGCGGTGGGCGCAGTAACTCGTATGCAAGACATGGGAGTTGAAACCTTCTTGTTATCATCGAGTTTGTTGGGCGTTCTCGCCCAGCGATTAGTTAGAACGCTTTGTAGCGAGTGTCGTGAAGAGCATTTGGCTGATGACGCTGAACTGACATTATTGGGGCAAACAGCTCCTACTAAAATCTATCGTCCAAAGGGCTGTGAATCTTGTAATTATAGTGGTTATAAAGGTCGTACTGGTATTCATGAGTTACTAGAAGTTGATGATACAGTTCGTGAAATGATTCACAACGGGGCGAGTGAATCTGAAGTTGAACGTCAGGCGCGAAGTGTTAGCAATGGTATCCGTGGTGATGGCGTATCTAAAGTGTTAGCAGGTATTACAACACTTGAAGAAGTGCTTCGAGTAACTAAGGAAGAATAGCGTGGCAGCATTTGAGTACAAAGCGCTAAATAAACAAGGGAAGCAGCTAAAAGGCGTGCTTGAAGCTGACTCATCGCGTCAAATTCGTCAACAATTACGTGACAAAGGCTTAATGCCATTAGAAGTCAATCAGGTTGCTAGTGTCGCCACGAAGAAAAAATCGAGTTTATTTGCGAAGAAAATTAGTGCGGGTGACTTGGCATTGGTTACACGCCAATTGGCCACTTTGGTGCAATCATCTCTTCCTATCGAAGAAAGCTTACAAGCGGTTGCTGAGCAATGTGAAGAAGCTAAAGTTAAATCCATCGTAATGGCAGTGCGCAGTCGTGTTGTGGAAGGATATAGTCTGGCTGATTCAATGGCAGAATATCCTGATGTGTTTGAAAAGTTGTACACAGCGATGGTGGCAGCTGGAGAAAAGTCAGGGCATCTTGATACGGTATTAAACCGGTTGGCTGATTATACTGAACAGCGCCAAGCTATGCGTAGTAAATTGATGCAAGCGATGATCTACCCAATCATGTTAACGACTGTTGCTCTTGGTGTTATTGGCCTGCTCTTAGCGCTCGTAGTACCGCAAGTTGTGCAGCAATTTGATCATATGTCTCAGGAGTTACCTTGGGCTACTCAACTTTTAATTACGCTTAGTGATTTTGTTCGACATTATGGTTTATTGATTATTGTGGCAATTATCATTGGTATTATCGCGTTTAAACAACGATTAAAGAACGAAGCATTTGAGCTTAAAGTTCATAAACGGATCTTAAAAACGGCCGTTATTGGTAAGGTCTCACGCGGCATTAATACGGCACGTTTTGCGCGAACACTCAGTATTTTAACCTCATCGAGTGTACCCTTATTAGAAAGTATGAAAATTTCAGCAGAAGTGTTGGCTAATCAACATATGCGAAGCGCTATTTTAGATGCAGCTAACTATGTACGAGAAGGCTCTAGTTTGAGGGCTTCGTTAACGCAAACGAAACTATTTCCACCGATGATGCTCCATATGATTGCATCTGGCGAAAAAAGTGGTGAGCTCGAGCAAATGTTAGGCCGCGCTGCGGATAATCAAGATCGAGAGTTTGAATCAACAGCAAATATTGCGTTGGGTATATTTACTCCGGCGATTGTAGTGACAATGGCAGTCATTGTATTTTTTATAGTGATTGCGATTTTACAGCCAATTTTGGCACTAAACTCCTTAGTTGGAGCGTAGTTTTTTATGTTAGTAAGAGAGAGTGTTATGAAAAACAACAAGCAAAAACAAGGCGGTTTTACGCTTATTGAATTAATGGTAGTTATCGTCATTTTAGGCCTATTAGGTGCCATGGTTATCCCTAGTGTGTTTGGTAGCAAAGAAAAGGCTGATTTCCAAAAGGTACGTTCCGATATTGGCCAATACGAAGCGGCGCTTAAACGCTATCGTCTAGACAATGGCAGCTACCCGACGACTGATCAAGGTCTAGAAGCGTTAGTGACAAAGCCATCTATTGATCCAATTCCGCGTAACTTTAGTGATGAAGGCTATGTTGATCGTCTATTTAGTGATCCATGGGGCAGCGAATACTACATGGTATCACCGGGCGAGAATGGCAAAATCGATATTTATTCTGCCGGTCCTGATGGTGAAGAAGGTACCGATGATGATATTGGTAACTGGAATATGCACGACAAACCAAAAGAGCAATAAGTAGCAATTTGTGAATACTGGTACCGCTAAGCGACACTCTCATCAACGAGGCTTCACGTTAATTGAAGTCCTTATTGTGGTGCTCATTATGGGGCTTGCGACAAGCTTTGTTGTGATGTCGGTGGGCGGTTCTACTCATAAAGATAATGTAAAACGTGCTGCTCATAAAATGGCGGCACTGTCGAATATCGCACTTGATCAAGCTGTCTTATCTGGGCGTGATTATGGTGTGGTAGTTGCGCGAGATAAGTATCATTTTGTTGAGCTCAAAGAGCAGCGTTGGGGCCCAGCACAAGACGAGTTACTTAAAGAACAGCAATTAGAAGATATCTATTTGCAGGCCGAAGTGGATGGTTTTGTATGGTTGCCAGACCAAGTTGATTATTCGTCTAGCGCGTTGTTTAGTGAACGCGAAGCCGACGAAGAACAAGATGAGAAAGAAAAGCCTCATATCCCACAATTACTCATTTTATCGTCAGGCGAAATGACGCCCTTCAAATTAACCTTCGCCGTTGACCAAGAAAAGTTGTTTAATCTAGATACTGACGAAATAGAATACTTTGCCATTGTCAAAGCTAACACTTTAGGGCTATTAACTGTGTTTGATTCAAATGATGAGCAATCTTATGAATAGTCAAATGACAGTGCACAGATTAAAGAGACAATGTGGTTTAACACTAATTGAAGTAATGGCGGCATTGGCTATTTTCGCGGTAGCCGCGTTAGCCATTGTTAGTGCGACCGGTGAACATATTCGCAGTCTGAGCTATCTCGAACAAAAAAACATGGCGTTGTGGGTAGCTAACAATCATCTTACTCAATTAACGTTAGATAATAAATTTCCCCAGCTTGGTGATAAAAAAGGCAATGTCGAGTTAGCTAATGTCACTTGGTATTGGCAACAAAAGGTGGTTAAAACTACCGATCCAAAATTTCGTTCGATCACTATTCGGATTCTGAGTGAAGAGAAAGGTGATTACGCCTTGGCTGAGTTAACAACCTATATGGCGTCTAAATCATGATGCAACGTGGCTTTACGCTCATTGAAGTGTTAATTGCAATGGCTATTGTTGCGATTATTGGTGTGGCATCAGCGCAAGTTGTTTCATCTGTGATTGCCAGTGATGAAGCATCGCGAAAAGCCGATAAACGAATTACGCTGCTACAGCGAACGTATCAAACCATTCAGCGTGACATGTTACAAATGACCTCGCGCGCAGTGCGGTTCAATGGCGGAAAACCGCGCAAACAGTTTATATTGGCAGGTGAAAATGTCATAGAAAGCGATGATGATGGCATAGTATTTACGCGAAAAGGATGGAGAAACCCCGCGCAAATGTTTCCCCGAAGTAATCTGCAAGGTGTTGGTTATCGTGTTGTCGATGGTAAGTTAGAGCGACTTCATTATCTTTATCCTGATCAAGGAGCTGGTGTTGAGCCTCAAGTAACAACGTTAATTGAAGGTGTTATTGGTTTTAAAATTGAATACTTTGATGCAAAAAAGTGGCAGAAACAATGGCAAAAGCCATCCTTACCACAAGGAATTGCACTTAACATCACCACGCAAGCCTTAGGTGAAGTTCGGTGGCAGTTTTTAGTACCCTCAGCGCCGTCGACATCTAAAGACGGAGGCGATAAACCATAATGAGTATTCATTCAAGTTCAGGGTTGAAACAACAACGTGGTGTGGCGCTGATTACGGTATTATTGGTTGTCGCAATCATAGTCGTCTTGGCCACCAATATGACGGGAAGACTACAGCTGTTGATGGGACGTAGCATTAATATGCAAGCCAATCAGCAAGGCTTATGGTCTGCAATGGCTGGTGAGCAATTAGTATTTAACGTGCTCGAACAAGATCATAAAGATGATCCTCAAAAAGTTCATTTGGCGCAGCTTTGGGCGCGAGAAGGCATGATTTTTCCACTCAATGATGGAGCGCTGTCTGGCGAAGTTCGGGATTTGCATAGCTGTTTTAACATCAATGCATTAGGTGTTAAAGCAGAGAATGAGCAGACGCAAAAGCGTCCATTACCGCAACGTCAGTTTGAGATTTTGTTAAGACAGTTAGAAATCGAAGACTATGTAGCTGAAGTGTTGTCTTATACTATTGCCGATTGGGTAGATGAAGATAGTAGAATCAATGGTAATTTTGGTGCTGAAGATGAGACATATTCCAGCCGTACAGTGCCTTATATTACGGCCAATGGCCCTATTGGTGATATAAGTGAATTATTAGCAATTGAAGGTATGACGCCAGCGATATATCGTGAAATAACACCTTATTTGTGTGCGTTACCTGAGCTGAAAAACAAACTTAATATTAATACGATTAAAGAAGAGCACGCGCAATTATTAGTGGCACTATTTGATAATAAGCTCAGCGTTGAAGATGCGAAGTCTTTAATTAGCAGTAGAGATCCTGAAGGATTTAAATCAGTGGACGAATTTTTAAGTAGCCCTGAAATAAGCAGTATTGGCACACTAGCAGACGAAATTAAAGAGCAGTTTGATGTTAAGAGCCAAGACTTTATGGCTAAGTTAACTTATACATTAGACGATCAAAGTTTTACGCTAAACAGTGTCTATCACAGGGATGACGGTGGAAAACTCCATGTTGTATCCAGACAAATTGGCGATGATAGATAAATCATGAGGAATTATAGGTGAGTGAACGTTTAGTAATACGTTTAGGTAGCAACGATGGTGATTCGATCCATTGGTTGCAATTTGACGATAAAGCCCAAGAAGTTATAGCTTCTGGGTCGTTGAACAGTGCCGAAGAATTATCGCAATTAGCACAGCAAGCCGCTGCTGCTTTCGTGCAGGTGCTAGTTCCAGGTAGTGACGTTAGTTACTTTGAAGTGGATGTTCCTAAAAACAATCGCCGACAAGCAATTGCTGCTATCCCATTTATGTTGGAAGATGAACTCGCTTCAGATATTGATACATTGCATTTTGTGTATGGCGCTGTCGTTGATAGTCGCCAGAGCGTTTATGTGTGCGACAAGCTAACCATTGCTCGTTGGATAGATTGGCTATCACAGGCAGGCATCAATGCTAGTCAATTATTACCTGACTATTTAGCCGTTCCAATGGCTCAGGAGCCAGAACATATCAGTGTCTTACAACTTGATAACCAATTATTGTTCCGACTCAATAGTAATCAAGGTTTGTGTATTAATCAGCAGTGGCTAAATGTCACTCTTGAAAAGCTACGCGACGGTGAAGAATCGTTATCCATCGAACATTATGATGTTCAATCTGATAATCAATTGTCTCCTCATCAATGGTTAGCACAACCACTGATTTTACCAATGCAACAATTTGCAATGTCACTGACAAAGCTGCCAATTAACCTGTTGGTTGGTGAGTTTACTCAAAATAAAAAAACTAATAATCACTGGAAAGTATGGCGTAGTGTTGCTATTGCGGCGTCTTTATTAGTGGTGATGTTTTTCGTCGAACAATTCATTCGCGTTAATCAATTAGAACAGCAACAAGCACAGCTCAAACAACAAAGCGAAGATATTTTTAGACAGCTTAATCCCAATGTTCGTAAAGTAATCAAGCTAAAATCGAGAATGCAAAACGAAATAAAATCGCTTGCTGGTGGCGGTGGCACGAATGAATTATTCGATATGTTAGAAGCGATGAATAGTGCACTCAATGCTGTGCCAGAGCTAAAGCCAAGTACCATTAAATTCGATAAGCGTCGTAATGAATTGCGTTTACAAGCGCAAGCGGGTTCTTATCAGCAATTTGAAAAGTTTAAGGGGTTACTAGAGCAACAATACTCTGTCACCATGGGCGCCATGAACAACAATGGCAACAAGGTTAATGGCTCATTAGTAGTTAAGGTGTCCTCATGAAAGAATGGTTTAATAATTTAGCTGAGCGTGAACAGCGCTTGATTTCAGTGATGGCTGGCGTAGTGATGATTGCTATCATTTACTTTATGCTAATCAAACCTTTACAAGAGCGAGTGGCGAAAGCTGAGCAAGGCGTAAATCGTAATCAGCAATTGCTGACTTGGGTTGAAAAAAATGCCAAAAGAATTGTGCAATTGCGTGCGCAAGGAGGCGTTACTTCTAACGCCAGTGGCTCAATTGAACAGCGAATTAATAGCTCTGCTCGCAGTTTTAATATCACCATCAATCGACTGCAACCGCAGAATAATAAAATGCAAGTCATGATTGATAACGCGCCATTTAACAACATTTTACAATGGGTTCAATCATTACAGTTTAAACAAGGTTTAATTATAGAAATAGCGGATGTCCGTGCCGAAAACCAACCCGGCTTTGTTAAAACAAGGCTAGTGGTGAGTCAATAATATGGTTAAAACATTAAAAATAATCTTGGCCATTACCTTACTTTATATTGTTTTTTTGGTGGTGTTGTTTCCAGCTCGTTTTGCGACAGCGATGCTACAAGAAATGAATGCGATTCCTCCTGTTATCAAACTTGGAAACGTTAGTGGTTCAATTTGGAATGGAAAATTAAGCACTGCTTCTTATCAGGGCATTGCTCTTGATTCAATTAACTGGCAATTATCTCCGTTTTCAATGCTTACAGGCACAATGTTAGTCGACTTTAAAGCGGGTAGCCGTCGCAGTGATATTAAAGCGAAGGGACAAGTGGCCTTTAACAGCGAAGGATTGGCTGCGAATAATTTATCACTTAAGGCGCCGCTTACTGCGATATTACAGCATTACCCTTTACCCTATGGTTTAACGAGTACAGGACACTTAGATTTATCTATTGCCCATTTTCAACAGGATAAACCGTGGTGTGAATCGCTTGATGGCGTCGTAAAAGCAAATGATTTATTGATCAAAAGTGCATTCGGCCAATTAGCCGTTGATAATGTCTCTGCAAAGTTAGCATGTCCGAACGGCGTGCTAACCGCATATATGCAGCTATCGACTAATAGTTTAGGTATTAATGGCAACGTTCAATTGACAAAAACACGTCAATATATTCTCGATGCTAACGTCAAGCCACCGAGCAATGCGACCCAAGACTATATCAATGTACTGAAGTTTTCTGGCTCACCAAATAGTCAGGGTCAGTATGTATTCAAATATAGCGGTAAGCTTTAGCTCGTAAATAGAGGATGAAGGATGAGTAAATCAACGTTACCGCAAATATTATCCGTTAGCACTGTTGCGCAAAGCAGATTGTTTACTATTGAGCAGGTGGCTTTAAAGTTCTCTAACGGCGTTGAGCGTGAATATGAACGTATGAAAAATCACGGCCGTGGTGCTGTGATGGTTGTTCCTTTTATTGATGCTCAAACACTATTGCTTATTAGAGAATATGCTTGTGGTACTCATCGCTATGAACTAGGCTTTCCTAAGGGAATGATTGATGCGGGTGAAACACCTGAGCAAGCTGCAAATAGAGAGCTCAAAGAAGAGATAGGTTTTGGTGCTAATAAATTTATACCGCTTAAACCGCTTGCGATGGCACCGACATATTTTGGGTCGACAATGCATGTATTCATTGCACAAGATCTGTATCCAGAACGATTAGAAGGTGATGAACCTGAAGAGCTTGAAGTTATTCAATGGCCATCTGGCCAAGTTGATGAACTACTAAATAACGATGATTTTTCCGATGGTCGCTGTGTTGCGGCATTATTAATGGCAGATAGATTGTTAAAACCCAGTCGTTAAAGTTATAAATTAGGGGATGAGATGGATTTATGTGAGTTAACGTTAGCTGTAGAAAAAATAGCTCGGGAAGCAGGCGCGGAAATTCAGCGAATTTATGAACAAGGAAAATTCACGACTTACACTAAAGACGATGAATCCCCTGTTACCAGTGCTGATTTTGCGGCTAACGATATCATTGTGTCTGCACTTGCTACATTAACGCCTAATATCCCCATTGTGTCTGAAGAATCTGACAAAGCAGCAATTGAAAAACGCAGAGAGTGGCCGGAATATTGGCTCATCGATCCGCTTGATGGAACCCAGGAATTTGTTGCTGGTAGCGGTGACTTTGCCGTTGCCATTGCACTAATTGTTAATCATATTCCCACTATCGGTGTTATCTATGCGCCTATTCATGATCGTTGTTATTTTGCCTCTCGCGATAAGGGAGCCTATCGTCGCGATGCTGACGGTTTGTCGCCTATTAATGTCGACACACAATCACGTGATGCTATACGAATTGCTGTGAGCTTACGCCAAGCGAAGGAACTAGTTAAATCACGACTTAGCAGTGACTTTAATTATGAGTTTATTGCCATGGGGAGTGCTACATTAAAAGCCTGTTTGGTGGCGCAAGGTGGCGCTGATATCTATATGCGTATCGGGCCAACTGGCGAATGGGATACCGGCGCAGCGCATTGTATTGTGAGTGAAGCTGGTGGTGATATTTATGACTTGTTCATTAATCGATTAACATACAACGAGCGTGATACTTTAGCTAATCCAAATTTTATCGTTTGTGGAAATCAAGCATTGCCATGGTCTCAAATTGTGGATGAGCAGTAAGACTGACACATCTTATGATTTTGAACTAGACTTATAGTTTAGGGGGAAGATTGTAGAGGTGATGTATGACGTCTGTAACTCAATTTGAATTTCGTTTAAAGGTGATGCAGTCAGAGCTCAATAATAAGCTTGATAGTATCAAAGAAAACGTCACAACAGCGGCAAACGCAGATTGGAATGAACAAGCCCAAGAGCGTGAAAATGATGAAGTGTTAGATGCGTTAGGCAATGAAGTTCGCCGAGAGCTCAATTTAGTTAATGGCGCGTTGCACCGGATTAACATTGGTGAATATGAATTTTGCGATGATTGCGGTCAAACGATCAATCCATCCCGCTTAGAGATACTGCCATATACTCAATATTGTATAGATTGTGCGAGTAAACGTGATTAATCGGCCCGTATTGCACAGTTTCTTCCTTGTGCCTTAGCGATATTTAGTGCGTCATCAGCACTTGTTAATAATTGTTCGCTACTCAACTTAGCAAGTATCGAAGGCGTGGTGACACCAATGCTGATAGAAAGTGCAATATCATATCCTTTGTACATCACCGTCTCCTGGTTTACACGGCTTACTAACTTTTCTGCAAATCGCAACGCAGAATCGATTTTGGTATTGGTTGCTATAATGGCAAATTCTTCACCGTCGTAGCGAGCGAATGTATCACTTTCACGTAAGGATTGTTTAACAGATTCTGCGAATGCTTTTAGTACAATATCACCACATTCATTGCCGTATTTATCGTTAATTTGTCTAAAATGATCAAGGTCGATTAACAATAATGAAAAATCACTTTTATAACGTTGATAACGTTTCAGCTCGTTTTTAAGTGACTCTAGTAAATGACGACGATTACGAATTCCTGTAAGTGGGTCATGGGTTGAAATTCGTTGGAGTGTACTTCTGACTTCTTTGTGTTGCTGAATTTCTTCTTTGAGTACCGCTGTCTTTTCTTCAATAATTAAATCGCGATTTGCTTTTTCGTACTCTAACTGACGCACCAAGCGTCTAATACCATTGAGGGATAGCAAGCTAATACTTGTCATTAATAAAAATATAACGATGTGAATCATCAAATTTTGACGGTGAAGTGGCTTTTCTTGCTCTATCAGTTCACTGATATCATAAGAAATAACGAGTCCACCCAACGTATTATTCGGTTCTAATTGTGATTTATCGTGACAAGAAAAACAGCTGTCGTTAGCAACAAATGAAGAAAAATAATGAAATTGATTATTTATGATTTTCTTGAAATCGTTAGTTGGTGTTAACTGATGTGCGAGGACTTCTTTTTGCCATCCCTTTACTTTGTTCTTTGGATTGATTGGCTTTAAGCTGATCAGCGAGAGGGAGAACGTGGGATCTAAAAATGATTCATTGAGCTGTTCAAGCATTCGACCAACCGAAATTTGCGTAAACTTTTTACCGTCTTCTCGTGTGAGATTCTTATTGGCAGTATTTAAATAAGGGTTTTCAGGGTTATGCGCTGATATTGGTACGTAAATTTGTTGATGTTTTGTCGTCCAACGAAGCAGAATTTCAACCATTCGTTTACCACCAAGGCCTTTAGCTTGAATAGTCTTCTGAGTTGATTGACTGATAATTATTTGATTCCAATAATAGGAAACACTGGTAAGCATGAGCCAGATAGCGACTAAAACAACAGTGGCAATGGGGGCTTTAATTAACCGCAACATTGGAATGTTATTCGTGCTCACAAATTATCCTTCGATTAGTAATTTATTCTATTATAGCCAACAAATTGTCGACTCGGCGATGAAAAATCGTCAATTTCTTTCAACAATAGTTGTTAAATTTTGATCTTCTTCCCAATTAAACAGGGGATCGTGTTTTTAACACCTTGCTATCTCGGGAGGTTCAAATTACAATAACGCGCTAAATTTTGTAAGTCCTGTTCTTAACAGGGTAAAGGGCCTGTTTTTTAACAGGCCCTAGTTTATGGTTTCAATGTAAGATTTTATGTGAAGAGCAGGTTGCTGGGCAGGCTGTTTGAGTACAACTATTAGGATAGTAGTAAATGAACGCAACAAATACTGAAAATCAGAACGGATCGATGGATCTAGTAAAATGGATCCTTGTTATCGGTTTATTAGCGGGTGCCGTTGTTGGTAACTACATGTATGGCGAAGAAGTGTCGGTACTTTACCGCGCATTAGGCGTAGTCGCTGCTATCGGCGTTGCACTTTTTGTTGCAGCGCAAACTGAAAAAGGGCGTGAAGCGGTTGCTTTCGCCAAAGAATCTCGCCTTGAAATTCGCAAAGTAGTATGGCCAACCCGTAAAGAAGCAACCCAAACGACGTTAATCGTCTTGGCAGCTACTGGTGTAATGGCATTAGTACTTTGGGGTTTGGATGGTGCATTAGTAAGAATCGTCGGCTTTATCACAGGCATCAAGGTTTAAAATTATGTCAGAAGAACAACCAAAATTCAGATGGTACGTTGTACAAGCTTTCTCAGGCTATGAGCAACGTGTACAAAAAACCTTAGTCGAGCATGTTTCGATTCATGGTATGGAAGATTTGTTTGAAGAGATTCTTGTTCCGACTGAAGAAGTCGTTTCAATGAAATCTGGTAAGAAAACAAAAAGCACGCGTAAATTCTTCCCTGGCTATGTATTAGTTAAAATGGTGATGAACGAAGACAGCTGGCATTTAGTTAAGAATGTTCCTCGCGTTATGGGCTTTATTGGTGGTACGAGTGATCGTCCTGCGCCAATATCTTCAAAAGAAGCTGAGCGCATTTTACAACGTCTTGAAGATGCTGTGGACTCACCAACACCAAGTTCATTGTATGATCCAGGTGAAATTGTTCGTGTTATTGAAGGTCCATTTGCTGACTTTAACGCAACTGTTGAGGAAGTAGATTACGAGAAGAGCCGTGTGAAAGTATCTGTGCTTATCTTTGGTCGCTCTACGCCTGTTGATCTTGAGTTCGGTCAAATCGAAAAGGATGATGCGTAGCATTATCATCTCGAGAATTTAGAGGGAGTTGTTGGGAGTTTAACTTTATTGGTTAAATAACTAGCAATTTTCTTGTCTGGGGCGCGAATTATCGCTATAATTCGCGCCCTTAATTAACTGGGGAGCCGAATATTTGTCAGTAATGACTGAATTAGTAAGCGATTGTACCCAAACTAGGAAATATGAAAAATGGCTAAAAAAGTCCAAGCTTATATCAAGCTACAGGTTGCTGCTGGTGCAGCTAACCCGTCACCACCGGTTGGTCCTGCTCTAGGTCAGCACGGTGTAAACATCATGGAATTCTGTAAAGCGTTTAACGCAGCAACTGATTCTATCGATAAAGGCGCTCCGGTTCCTGTAGTTATCACTGTATATAACGATCGTTCTTTCACGTTCGAAACAAAAACTCCACCTGCTGCTTACCTTCTTAAGAAAGCTGCTGGTATCAAATCTGGTTCTGGTCGTCCTAACACTGAAAAGTGTGGCACCGTTACTCGTGCACAGTTAGAAGAAATCGTTGCTACTAAGCAACCAGATCTTACTGGTGCAGATTTGGAAGCTAATGTTAACTCTATTGCCGGTTCTGCTCGTGCAATGGGTCTGAACGTAGAAGGATAAGAATAATGGCTAAATTAACTAAACGTATGAAGAACATCCGTGAAAAAACTGATGCTCTAAAATCTTACGATATCAACGAAGCTGTTACTCTTTTAAAAGAATTAGCGACTGCTAAATTCACTGAAAGCGTAGATGTTGCTGTTAACCTTGGTGTTGATCCACGTCGCTCAGATCAAAACGTTCGTGGTGCTACAGTATTACCACACGGTACTGGTCGTACAGTTCGTGTTGCTGTTTTCACTCAAGGCGCTAATGCTGAAAAAGCAAAAGAAGCTGGTGCAGACATCGTAGGTATGGACGATCTAGCTGCTGCTGTTAAAGGCGGCGAGATGGATTTTGACGTAGTTATCGCTTCTCCAGATGCAATGCGTGTTGTTGGTCAACTAGGTACAATCTTAGGCCCACGTGGTTTAATGCCTAACCCTAAAGTTGGTACAGTTACGCCTGACGTTGCTACAGCAGTTAAAAACGCTAAGTCTGGTCAAGTACGCTACCGTAACGATAAGAATGGTATCATCCATTCTACAATCGGTAATGTTAGTTTTGACAATGACAAGATCAAAGAAAACCTAGAAGCTCTACTTATCGCTTTAAATAAAGCGAAGCCAAGTGGCGCTAAAGGTACTTTCCTTAAGAAAGTTTCTTTATCTACTACAATGGGTGCTGGCGTTACAATCGACCAAGCAACTATTGATACTAAAACAGCTTAATCGCGTTTTAGAAAAATCTTAGGGCTCAATCACAGAGTTTGTTTGGTTACATATTGTGTTATCAAATAACTTCTGTATAATTTTGCGCCCTAATGGGTTGAGGTTCGAGTAAAATCGTTGATTTTATTCGGGCTCTCGTCCAAGACCGTAGGAGCCGCGATTGACTGATATTAAGAAATTAATATCGTAAAAACAACGCTTAATCTTATTTGTAAAAAATGAGTCCTACGCAGACGGTGTGAATCCAAACATTCCTATGTTTTGTTTTTTTACCGTGTTCACACTCTAAGTTGTTTTGATTTAGGGTTTTACTAAAGTTCCGAGTTATCTCGGAGTGAACCAGGAGTTATGCCAATGGCATTAAGACTTGAAGACAAAAAAGCAATCGTTGCTGAAGTCAATGAGGTCGCCAAAAGCGCTCTGTCTGCAGTAGTTGCTGACTCTCGTGGTGTTACTTTAGGTGCAATGACAGCTATGCGTAAGCAAGCTCGTGAAGCTGGTGTACATGTACAAGTTGTACGTAATACACTAGTTAAACGTGCTCTAGCTGGTACTGATTTTGAGTGTCTTTCAGATACTTTTAAAGGTCCAACTCTAATTGCATTTTCAAGCGAACATCCGGGTGCTGGCGCACGTATCTTTAAAGACTTCGCGAAAGCTGAAGAAAACTTTGAAGTACTAGCAGCTGCATTTGAAGGCGCTTCTTGTGATCCAGAAGTTCTTGCAACGCTTCCTACGAAAGACGAAGCTATTGCACGACTAATGAGCGCAATGAAAGAAGCTTCTGCTGGCAAACTTGTACGCACTATTGCGGCAATTCGCGATCAGAAGGAAGAAGCAGCTTAATTCTTGTTTTCAGCTTTTTAAAGCTGTTAGAAGAGAAGTTAACTGTTTTTATAATCAATTTTTTAGAACGCAAATTCATTTTGAATTGTGTTCACAATATTAGGAATGTATACCATGTCTGTATCTAAAGACGATATCCTAAACGCTGTTGCTGAAATGTCAGTAATGGACGTTGTAGAACTAATCGAAGCAATGGAAGAGAAATTCGGCGTATCAGCTGCTGCAGCTGTTGCTGTTGCTGGTGGTGCTGCTGAAGCTGCTGAAGAACAATCAGAATTCGACGTAATTCTTACTTCTTTCGGCGACGCTAAAGTTGCTGCAATCAAAGCTGTTCGTGGCGCTACAGGTCTAGGCCTTAAAGAAGCTAAAGCTATGGTTGAATCTGCTCCTGTTGCCATCAAAGAAGGTGTTGACAAAGCTGAAGCTGAAGAGCTTAAGAAAACTCTGGAAGATGCAGGTCTTTCTGTTGAACTTAAATAAGGTTAACCCTTATTTGAGTGCCGCTTAGTTAGCAATAGCTGATTAAGCGCGAGGCTGGTGATTATTTAATCACCAGCCTTTTTGCGCTAAAAAACATGGTGGATTTCGCACTACATACACCATGAGTTTTAAACACTTATTAAATGATGTAAAACTATGATAAATAGTAATTATTTTATTTAGTGTCCAGTCCCTACCAGAGATTACTGGGTAGGTTCTTACCAAAGTGTTGTTATTTTCGAGGTTGTTTAGCAATAAGGCTACAGATAGCGCTTATTGAAGACTAGGCAACAGTTGTCAAACGTCAGCTAATTTGAGGAAACCCATGGGTTACTCTAGTAACGAAAAAAAACGTATCCGTAAGGATTTTGGTAAGCGTCCGCAGGTGGTTGAAATTCCACAGCTTTTGGATATCCAAAAGGACTCTTTTGCCAGATTTATCACGATGGACTCTACCGGTGAGCTAGGTTTAGAAGCCGCTTTTAGATCTATTTTCCCTATCAAGAGCTTTTCTGGTTATGCAGAACTGCAATATGTAAGTTATAAGCTTGGTACACCAGTATTTGATGTTAAAGAATGTCAAATCCGTGGCATTACTTACAGCGCACCGCTACGTGTAAAACTACGTCTTGTACTATTTGATCGTGAAGCGCCGAAAGGCACAATCAAAGATATTAAAGAGCAAGAAGTATACATGGGCGAAATTCCATTAATGACAGACAACGCAACGTTTGTTATCAATGGTACTGAGCGTGTTATCGTTTCTCAATTACACCGTTCTCCTGGTGTATTCTTCGATCACGATAAAGGTAAAACACACTCTTCAGGTAAGATTTTACATAACGCTCGCGTTATTCCTTACCGTGGTTCATGGTTAGATTTCGAATTCGATCCTAAAGATGCTGTATTTGTACGTATCGATCGTCGTCGTAAACTACCAGCTTCTATCATCCTTCGTGCAATGGGCATGGAAACTGAAGAAATCTTAGATTTATTCTTTGAGACAACTTCATTTAAAGTTAAACGCGGTAAGATCATTATGGATCTTGTACCTGATCGTTTACGTGGTGATACAGCATTATTTGATATTAAAGACAATGACGACAATGTTATTGTTGAGACTGGTCGTCGTGTTACGGCTCGTCACGTTCGTCAAATGACTAAAGCTAAGTTAACGACTGTTGAAGTGCCAACAGAATACGTGATTGGTAAAATTATCAACCGTAACCACGTTAACAAAGAAACTGGTGAAGTAATCATTAACGCTAATGATGAAATTACACTAGAAAACTTAGCGGCTCTTTCTGAATCTGGCGTTAAAGAATTCGACACTATCTACTTCAATGATTTAGATAACGGTCCATTCATGTCAGATACTTTACGTGTTGATTCTTCAACTAACCGCCTAGAAGCGCTAGTTGAAATCTACCGTATGATGCGTCCTGGTGAGCCACCAACCAAAGATGCTGCTGAAGGATTATTTGAAAACTTATTCTTCAATGACGAGCGTTATGATCTATCTAAAGTAGGTCGTATGAAGTTTAATGCTCGTGTTGGCGCTGATGTTGAATTAACGACTGGTACTTTATCAAAAGAAGATATCATTGCCGTTATGAAAACACTTATCGACATTCGTAACGGTAAAGGTGAAGTGGATGATATTGATCATCTTGGTAACCGTCGTATCCGTAGTGTTGGTGAGATGGCTGAAAACCAATTCCGAGTTGGTTTAGTACGTGTTGAACGTGCTGTTAAAGAACGTCTATCATTAGGCGATCTAGCTGAAATCATGCCACAAGATTTGATCAACGCTAAGCCTATTTCTGCTGCTGTTAAAGAATTCTTTGGTTCAAGCCAATTATCTCAGTTCATGGATCAAAATAATCCATTATCTGAAGTAACGCATAAGCGTCGTATTTCAGCATTAGGCCCTGGTGGTTTAACGCGTGAACGTGCTGGCTTTGAGGTTCGAGATGTACATCCGACGCACTACGGTCGTCTATGTCCTATCGAAACACCTGAGGGACCAAACATCGGTTTGATCAACTCACTAGCTTCTTACGCTAAAACAAACGATTACGGTTTCTTAGAAACACCTTACCGTAAAGTTGTTGATGGCGTTGTAACTGATGACGTTGAATTCCTATCTGCAATCGAAGAAACAAACTTCGTTGTAGCACAAGCATCTGCTGTTATCGACAAAGATAACCGTTTAGCAGAAGAACTTGTGGCTTGTCGTACTAAAGGTGATTCAACCTTTATGCACGGTGACCAAATTGATTATATGGATGTATCTCCACAACAAATTATCTCTGTGGCTGCATCAATCATCCCATTCCTAGAGCACGATGATGCTAACCGTGCCTTAATGGGCGCGAATATGCAACGTCAGGCTGTTCCAACATTAAGAGCTGATAAGCCTTTAGTTGGTACAGGTATGGAACGCACAATCGCTGTTGACTCTGGTGTTACCATTGTTGCTAAGCGTGGTGGTGTGGTTGATTATGCTGATGCTGGTCGTATTGTTGTTAAGGTTAACGAAGATGAGTTAGTTGCTGGTGAAGCAGGTATCGATATCTACAACTTAACTAAATACACCCGTTCTAACCAAAATACTTGTATTAACCAACGTCCAACTGTAATGGCTGGTGAAGTGGTTGTTCAAGGTGATGTGATGGCTGATGGCCCATCAACCGATATGGGTGATTTGGCACTAGGCCAAAACATGCGTATTGCATTCATGCCTTGGAATGGTTACAACTTTGAGGATTCTATCTTAGTTTCTGAGCGTGTAGTTCAGCAAGATCGTTTCACAACAATCCACATTCAAGAACTAACGTGTATTGCACGTGATACTAAGCTTGGTAGCGAAGACATCACGGCTGATATTCCAAATGTAGGCGAAGCTGCACTAGGTAAGTTAGACGAGTCTGGTATCGTTTACATCGGTGCTGAAGTTAAAGGCGGCGACATCTTAGTGGGTAAAGTTACTCCTAAAGGTGAAACGCAATTAACGCCAGAAGAAAAGCTTCTAAGAGCTATCTTCGGTGAGAAAGCATCTGATGTTAAAGATAGCTCACTACGTGTTCCTAATTCAGTTAGCGGTACTATCATTGACGTTCACGTATTTACACGTGATGGCGTTGAGAAAGACAAGCGTGCACTTGAAATTGAACAAATGCAGCTTAAAGAAGCGAAGAAAGATTTATCAGACGTATTTACTATCTTAGAAGATGGTATTTTCGAGCGTGCTGAAAAATTGCTGCTAGCTTCTGGTCTATCTAGCGACCAGTTAAGTGCTATGCCACGTCGTGAATGGTTAGAGCAAACATTATCTGATGAAGCTTCTCAAACAGCGCTTGAGCAAATTGCTGCACAACACGCTGAAACTAAAGCTGATTTCGACAAACAGTTTGAAAACAAACGTCTTAAAATTACTCAAGGTGCAGATCTGCAACCTGGTGTATTGAAAGTTGTTAAAGTTTACTTAGCTGTTAAACGTCGTATCCAGCCTGGTGATAAGATGGCTGGTCGTCATGGTAACAAAGGTGTTATCTCTAAACTGTGTCCAGTTGAAGATATGCCACATGATGAAAATGGTCGTACTGTAGATATCGTACTTAACCCGCTGGGTGTACCGTCTCGTATGAACATCGGTCAGATTTTAGAAACTCACTTAGGCTTAGCCGCTCGTGGTATCGGTGATCAAATCACTGACATGCTTGCACAGCAACGCCAAGTGTCTGAACTTCGTGATTATATCCAACGTGCATATGCATTAGGTAACTGTAATCAAGAAGTTAACATTGACGACTTCAGCGATGAAGAAGTTGTTCGTCTTGCGAAAAATCTTCAAGGTGGTATGCCGATGGCAACCCCTGCGTTTGATGGTGCAGACGAAGCTGAAATCAAAGGTATGTTGAAACTTGCTGGCTTACCTGAGTCTGGCCAAATGGCATTGTTTGATGGTCGTACTGGTGATCAGTTTGAGCGTCCAGTGACTGTTGGTTACATGTACATGTTGAAACTGAATCACTTGGTTGATGACAAAATGCATGCGCGTTCTACTGGTTCTTACTCACTTGTTACTCAGCAGCCACTAGGTGGTAAAGCTCAGTTCGGTGGTCAGCGTTTCGGTGAGATGGAAGTATGGGCACTTGAAGCATACGGTGCTGCTTACACGCTACAAGAGATGTTAACTGTTAAGTCTGATGACGTTAACGGCCGTACAGAAATGTATAAGAACATTGTTGACGGTAAGCACGAAATGAATCCAGGAATGCCGGAATCATTCAACGTATTGTTGAAAGAAATCCGCTCTCTAGCGATCAACATCGAGCTTGATGAAGAGTAAGCCCAAACTATTTTTATAGTTTGAGATTCTAATTTATGGCACGCATTAGTGCGTGCCCTAACTCCACTAGGAGATAAAAGTGAAAGACTTACTGAAGTTTCTAAAACAGCAGAACAAAACCGAAGAATTTGATGCAATCAAAATCGGTCTTGCTTCTCCTGAACAGATCCGTTCTTGGTCATTTGGTGAAGTTAAAAAGCCAGAGACTATTAACTACCGTACCTTCAAGCCTGAGCGTGAAGGTCTATTCTGTGCACGTATCTTTGGCCCAATTAAAGATTACGAATGTTTGTGTGGTAAATACAAACGTCTGAAGCACCGTGGTGTTATTTGTGAAAAATGTGGCGTTGAAGTAACGCAGTCTAAAGTTCGTCGTGACCGTATGGGCCACATCGATTTAGCTAGCCCAGTGGCACACATTTGGTTCTTAAAATCGCTTCCGTCCCGTATTGGTCTACTACTAGATCTTACATTGCGTGACATTGAGCGTGTTCTTTACTTCGAATCATTCGTCGTAACAGAGCCAGGTATGACAGATCTTGAAGCATCTCAAATCCTGACTGAAGAAGAATACTTAGATGCCTTAGAAGAGCATGGCGATGAGTTCGAAGCTAAAATGGGTGCTGAAGCAGTTCTAGCCCTATTAGGTCATCTTGAACTTGCGCGAGAAATTGAAGAAATGCGCGAAGAGCTACCTTCAATTAACTCTGAAACTAAGCGTAAAAAGATCACTAAGCGTCTTAAATTAATGGAAGCATTCCACGAATCAGGTAATAATCCTGAGTGGATGATCATGACTGTATTACCAGTTCTTCCGCCAGATCTTCGTCCATTAGTACCGCTAGAAGGTGGCCGCTTTGCGACGTCAGATCTCAATGATTTATACCGTCGTGTCATTAACCGTAATAACCGTCTAAAACGTCTTCTAGACTTAGCTGCACCAGATATTATCGTACGTAACGAAAAACGTATGTTACAAGAGTCTGTTGATGCGCTACTAGATAACGGACGTCGTGGTCGTGCTATTACGGGTTCTAACAAGCGTCCACTTAAGTCGCTTGCAGACATGATTAAAGGTAAGCAAGGTCGTTTCCGTCAAAACTTACTTGGTAAGCGTGTTGATTACTCTGGTCGTTCGGTTATCACCGTTGGTCCTACGCTACGTTTACACCAATGTGGTCTTCCTAAGAAGATGGCTCTTGAGTTATTCAAGCCGTTTATCTACGGAAAATTAGAATCACTTGGCATGGCAACTACCATTAAAGCTGCTAAGAAAATGGTTGAGCGTGAAGTTGGCGAAGTTTGGGATATTCTTTCAGACGTTATCCGCGAACATCCAGTCATGCTTAACCGTGCACCTACTCTTCATAGACTAGGTATCCAAGCGTTTGAACCTGTACTAATCGAAGGTAAAGCAATTCAGCTTCACCCGTTGGTTTGTGCGGCATATAACGCCGATTTCGATGGTGACCAAATGGCGGTACACGTACCGTTAACTATCGAAGCACAACTTGAAGCGCGTGCGCTAATGATGTCGACTAACAACATCTTGTCACCAGCAAATGGTGAGCCGATCATCGTACCTTCACAGGACGTTGTATTGGGTCTGTACTACTTAACACGTGATTGTGTTAATGGTTTAGGCGAAGCGATGGCATTTAGTGATATCGATGAAGTAGAAAAAGCTTACCGTACTGGTCACGCTCAACTACACGCTCGCATTAAAGTACGTATTACAGAATATCAAAAAGACGAAAACGGTGAATTACAAGCTAGCACTAAGCTAACTGATACGACAGTTGGTCGTGCGTTATTCTCACGTATTATGCCAAAAGGTCTGTCTTATTCTTTATTAGACAAGCCATTAGGTAAGAAACAAATTTCAACGCTACTAAACACTTGTTACCGTGAAGTTGGCCTTAAAGATACTGTTATCTTTGCTGACCAATTAATGTATACCGGTTTCGGTTATGCAACAGTGTCTGGTTGTTCTGTTGGTATCGACGACATGGTGATTCCAGATGAGAAGAAGACGCTTATCGAAGAAGCACAAGCAGAAGTTGCAGAAATCTCTGAGCAGTTTGCTCAAGGTCTGGTAACAGCTGGTGAGCGTTACAACAAAGCAATCGATATTTGGGCTGGTACCAATGAGAAAGTATCGAAAGCGATGATGGATAATCTTTCAACTGAAACGGTTATTAACCGTGACGGCGAAGAAGAAACTCAACCATCATTTAACAGCGTATTCATGATGGCCGATTCAGGCGCTCGTGGTAGTGCTGCTCAGATCCGTCAGCTAGCTGGTATGCGTGGTCTGATGGCTAAGCCGGATGGCTCAATCATCGAAACGCCAATCATTGCAAACTTCCGCGAAGGTCTGAATGTAAACCAATACTTCATCTCGACGCATGGTGCGCGTAAAGGTCTAGCGGATACGGCACTTAAAACGGCTAACTCTGGTTACTTAACACGTCGTCTAGTTGATGTTGCACAAGATTTAGTTATCTCTGATCAAGATTGTGGCACATTAAACGGTCTAATGATGACGCCATTAATCGAAGGTGGTGATGTTGTTGAACCACTACGCGAACGTGTATTAGGTCGTGTAGTTGCAGAAGACATTATCAAGCCAGGTACTGAAGACGAAGTACTTGTCGAGCGTAACGTTATGCTTGATGAAGGTCTTGTTGATATGATTGAAGCTAACTCTGTTGACCAAGTTAAAGTACGTTCTATTATCACATGTGATTCTGACTTTGGTGTTTGTGCCAACTGTTACGGTCGTGATTTAGCACGTGGTCACTTGATTAACATGGGTGAAGCAGTAGGTGTTGTTGCTGCTCAATCAATCGGTGAACCGGGTACACAGCTTACGATGCGTACGTTCCATATCGGTGGTGCGGCATCTAGAGCGTCTGCTGAGAATAATGTTCAAGTTAAGAACGCTGGTACTATTAAGCTTCATAACTCTAAGCACGTTGATAACTCTGAAGGTAAGTTAGTAATCGTTTCTCGTTCATCTGAGCTTACAATCATTGATGAAATGGGTCGTGAGAAAGAGCGCTATAAAGTGCCTTACGGTACGATCTTAGAGAAGGGCGAAGATGCAACAGTAGCTGCTGGCGAAATCGTAGCAAACTGGGATCCGCATACGCATCCAATCATTACTGAGGTACAAGGTAAGATTCAATTCGTTGACTTAATCGATGGTATTACCATGGATAAGAAAACTGATGATCTAACTGGTCTATCTTCAGTCGTTGTTATTGATGCTGCACAACGTGCTGCTGCTGGTAAAGAAATGCGCCCTGCAGTAAAACTTGTTGATGCTAAAGGTAATGACGTATTAATCGCTGGTACTGACGTTCCTGCTATCTATTTCTTACCGGGTAACGCAATCGTTAACCTAGAAGATGGTGCATTAGTAAACGTTGGTGACGCGCTAGCGCGTATTCCACAAGAAAGCTCGAAGACTCGTGATATCACGGGTGGTCTTCCACGCGTTGCAGATCTATTTGAAGCGCGTAAGCCAAAAGAGCCTGCGATTCTTGCTGAAATTAGCGGTACGATTTCATTTGGTAAAGAAACCAAAGGTAAGCGTCGTCTAGTTATTACTCCAGCTGATGGTAGCGATCACTACGAGGAAATGATTCCTAAGTGGCGTAACCTGAACGCGTTCGAGGGTGAGAAGGTTGAAAAAGGTGAAGTAATCGCCGATGGACCTGAATCTCCACATGATATTCTTCGTTTACGTGGTATTACTCACGTTGCGAATTACATTGTGAACGAAGTTCAAGACGTATATCGTCTACAGGGTGTAAAAATCAATGATAAGCACTGTGAAGCGATCATTCGTCAAATGCTACGTAAGTGTACTATTACCTTCTCTGGTGACAGTAACTTCCTAGTAGGCGAAATGCTTGAGTACTCTCAAGTTAAAGTGGCTAACCGTGAATTGGAAGAAGCTGGTAAAGAGCCGGCACGTTTTGAGCGTAACCTAATGGGTATCACTAAAGCGTCGCTTGCTACTGAGTCATTTATCTCAGCAGCATCGTTCCAAGAAACAACACGTGTACTTACCGAAGCAGCTGTAAGCGGTAAACGCGATGATTTACGTGGTCTGAAAGAAAACGTAATCGTAGGTCGTTTAATCCCAGCAGGTACTGGTTTTGCTTACCATGAGAAGCGTCGTGCTGCTCAAGTTGAGCCAGAAGTTGTTAAGATTGACACGGATGAAGCAGAAGCTAACTTAGCTGATTTACTTGGTAGCCTAGGTGGCGACGAGTAAGCAACTAATTAGTTGATGTATAAAAACCCGATGATTATATCATCGGGTTTTTTTATGCCTGCTGTTCAGCTAAAGTAGGCTAATATTAATCAAAATAATTAGAATAAAACAGGAAGTAAGTTTGTCCATTTTCAAATCACGGAAGATTAAATTATCCACCTCTGCGCCTACCGAATTAGTCATATCCCGTAACGAGCATGGGATTATGAATGTTAAAGCACCCTCTCTTGGCTCGCTATTATGGGGCAGCGGCTATGCCCATGCCTATGATCGTTATACCCAACTTTTATTAATGCGAATAATAGGCCAAGGGAGGCTATGTGAGTTACTAGAAGATACGCAAGTTAATCTTGAAATAGACACGTTTTTTCGTAAAGCCAATTGGCATAACAACATAAACAATGAAATCGACAAGCTCGATCCATATACGAAATCTATGTGCCAACACTATTGTGATGGCGTCAATGCGGGAATAAAGCAGAAGAATTGGTCGATACTCAAGGCCATGGGTTATAAACATGAACCGTGGACTATAGAAGACTCGATATTGATCTCACGTATGACTGGCTATCTTACGTTAGCGCAATCGCAGACAGAAATTGAGCATTTTTTCGTTGAGTGCATTCAAGCGGGTATTGAAACCGACCTCTTGAAAGAGTTATTCCCGCTTAGTAAGCAGGACATCGATCTCGACTTACTCAGTAAAGTTTCTCTCGAAGATTCTATTATTCCATCGCACGTTTTATGGAACAGTGTTCTACCGCGAATGATGGCTTCAAATAATTGGGTGATTAGCGGTAATAAAACACAGAGTGGTAAAGCTATGCTCGCAAACGACCCGCACCTTGAAGTTAATCGACTACCTAATGTGTGGTGTGAACAAATCCTCGAATACGGTGAAAACCGTGTTAAAGGTCTCGGCATGCCTGGGTTGCCTGGTGTGGTTATTGGTCGCAGTAACGATTTGGCTTGGGGAGTAACTTATGCATTCATGGATAGTGTAGATAGCTGGATTGAGGATTGTAAAAGTGGTCAGTATCTTCGGGATGGTATCCGCTGTGATTTTCAAATAAGAGAGGAAATTATCAAGCGTAAGAAATCTGCTGACCATCTAGTAACATTTTATGATAATCATCATGGCGTGCTAAGTGGTGATCCTTGCGTCGATGGTTACTACTTATCGACCAAGTGGAGCGGTGCTCAAAGTGGCGCAGCATCACTAAATGCCGCCATAAAAATGTTTACTGTCGATGATACTCGAGCCGCGTTGGCTACCCTTGGGCAAGTCGAATCAGCGTGGAATTGGGTTGTCTGCGATAAGAAAGGTGATATTGGTTATCAAATGTCGGGTTTAATGCCATTGCGTACTAACGGATGGAATGGGTTCGCACCACAGCTAGGATGGTATAGTGAAAATGATTGGCAAGGCTTTGTCGACGCCAAAGAATTACCTAGATCTTACAACCCCGAGTCAAACTACATCGTAACAGCCAATCAAGATCTCAATCACCTCGGAACTTGCTCGCCTATTAATATGCCAATGGGAGATTATCGTGCACAGCGTATAGCAGACTTAATTGAAGAAGGATCTCAACATGATATATCCAGCAATCAGAAAATTCAGCTGGATGTGCACTCCAAGCAGGCTCGTCAATTTTTAGATATTTTATTACCGCTATTGAGAATCGCTCATGGCAATCATGCGCTGTTTATTATCTTGGATAACTGGGATTGTTGCTATGATCTCAAGTCCAAAGGTGCAGTGGTATTTGAAGCGTTCTACAGTCAATTACGTCATATCGTTTTTGCCAATAAAAACTACGGATTCTCCAATAAAGTAGGAAGCTATCTAACTCAGGAGACGGGAATATTCATTGATTTCTACCAACAGTTTGACCAAGTGTTATTGAACAAAGATTCTGCGTGGTATCAAGATGCTTCTCAAGAGGAATGCTTTGAAAGTGCATTCCTTAACATTGAACAGCATTCTCTTAAACCTAGTTGGGGAGAAGAGAACAAATTGAGTTTTGTTAATATCTTACTAGGTGACAAATTGCCTCAATGGATGGGGGCGACAACATCCCCAATTTCATTGCGAGGCGGCAGAGCAACGCCAAGTCAAGGGCAAATATATCGCAGCGCTAACCGACAAACGAGTTTTGCACCAACGATTCGTGTTGTGACTCAAATGAATGATTCTGTGTTACATACGTCAGTGGCTGGTGGCCCTTCAGATAACTTTCTATCACCATGGTATCGCAGTGAATTAAAAGCTTGGCAAAATGGTCAGTACAAGAAACTAACTTGAATCAAAGGAGTGTTATAGATGGAGCAGCTTACTAATCATTCGCAACTTATGGTGAGGCAGCAAAAAGAATGGGGCGAAATAATCACCGGATTCGAAACTAAGAATAAGTATGCGATTGTGGACAGCCAAGGTAATCAGCTTTATTTTGCGGCTGAGCGGAAAGGATCTTGGCTCGCTAGGCAGTTTCTAAAAGCCAATCGTCCTTTTGAATTAGCGATTCTAAATAATAGTGGACATCAAGTGATGAGCGTCGTGCGACCTTTTCGTTTCTTATTCCCAGAAGTAACCGTCTATGATGAAAATAATAAGGTATTGGGCGTTGTGAAGAAGAAGTTTTCGATCATTAGCAAACATTACTGTCTATATGATGCGTCCGGCAAAGAGTTATTTACACTTAAGGGGCCACTTCTCAAACCATGGACATTTAATATTATGCAGCGTGATCGAGAAGTAGGGAAGATAACAAAGAAATGGAGCGGCCTTATGAAGGAAAGTTTCAGCGATGCAGATAACTTTGGGGTGCTTTTTCCTAAAAATGCGGATGTTTCAATAAAGGCGTTTATACTGGGTGTAGTTTTTCTAATTGATTTTGTACACTTTGAAAATAAAGGCGACTAATATCGCCTTGATGTTTAAGTCTTATCATAGAGCTATTGCTATAAATGTTCTGTCAAAAAGGGCGGCAAAATATCAAAATTAGGAATGCCATCCGGTAACGTCGCCCAAGAAGGTGCATAAGCGGTATAAATAAGCATTGCAGGCTTCAAGCCTGTTTGATCATCCAATGTTGAGGCTGAAATTGAATAGAAATTACCAACTTCGATTTCTGCACAGACAGTCACACCACAAGTTTGACAAAAGTTGTACCGAGTTTTTTGACCTGAATCGCCAACACGCACGTAGGTTGAAGGCATGCCTTTGGTAAATGTAAAGTTGTCTTTGTGAGCCCATACGCCAAACCACTTGTCTGAACCTGTATGTAATTGACATTGTTTACAATAACAGAAAACAGTATTAAGGGGCTCGCCAGTATAAGCATAAGTTACCTGCCCACATGCACAGCCACCTGTCTTGTGCTTCATGATTTACTCCATCTAAATCTTAAGAAGCTTAAAGCTAACAGAGAGTTGATTCAGGTGCGAGATAAATTTGAAATTACCCATACGATCAAATAACCAAAAATACGATCCCGTTCACGCCTAAAACTGGTTATTTCTTGACTATTAGCTGTGATGAGCATAGAATTTCGCGTCCCTATTTTTATGGGGATAGATTTTTCACCTAACTGGCTTAGGTAACTAAGCTGAATTCAACTAACTAGGAGCTATAATGGCAACAGTTAATCAACTAGTGCGCAACGCTCGTACAAAGAAGGTATCTAAGACAAACGTACCTGCTTTAGAAGCTTGTCCACAACGTCGTGGTGTATGTACTCGTGTATATACTACTACACCTAAAAAACCTAACTCGGCACTACGTAAAGTTGCTCGTGTTCGTTTAACTAACGGCTACGAAGTTACTTCATACATCGGTGGTGAGGGTCATAACTTACAAGAGCATAGCGTGATCTTAATCCGCGGTGGTCGTGTTAAAGATTTACCTGGTGTTCGTTACCATACAGTTCGCGGAACATTAGATTGTTCTGGCGTAGCTGATCGTCGTCAAGGTCGCTCTAAATACGGTGCTAAAAAGCCTAAGGCTTAATAGATCTCCGACAGTAAGGCCAAGCAAACGAAACTAAGTATTAACCTGTTTTGGGGTAACCTGAACACATTGGAGAATTAAGATGCCAAGAAGACGCGTCATAGGTCAACGAAAAATCCTTCCAGATCCTAAATTTAAATCAGAGATCCTGGCAAAATTCGTAAACATCGTAATGGTTGACGGTAAGAAATCAACTGCTGAAAAAATCGTATACGGTGCACTAGACATCGCCGCTGAGAAATCAGGTAAAGGCCATGTTGAATTATTTGAAATCGCACTTGAAAACGTGTGCCCAACGGTAGAAGTTAAATCTCGCCGTGTTGGTGGTTCTACGTACCAAGTACCGGTTGAAGTACGTCCTGTACGTCGTAACGCACTTGCTATGCGTTGGTTAGTTGAGTTCTCGCGTAAGCGTGGTGAAAAATCTATGGCTCAACGCCTAGCTGGTGAATTAGTTGACGCTCTTGATAACAAGGGTGCTTCAGTTAAGAAACGTGAAGACGTACACCGTATGGCTGATGCTAACAAAGCATTCGCTCATTACCGCTGGTAATAAATTAAGTAGTTGGCTGATTCAATTAGTCGACTACGTTTGTTTTGCATATGCAAAACGTTGCAGTATTAAGGGAAACTATTTTGGCACGCACTACCCCAATTGAACTGTACCGAAACATCGGTATTGTTGCCCATGTTGACGCTGGTAAAACAACGACAACCGAGCGCGTATTGTTCTACACTGGTCTTTCTCATAAGATCGGTGAAGTACATGATGGCGCTGCGACGATGGACTGGATGGAGCAAGAGCAGGAACGTGGTATCACTATCACGTCTGCTGCGACGACGACATTCTGGCCTGGGATGAACAAGCAGTTCAAAGAACACCGTATCAATATCATTGATACTCCTGGACACGTAGATTTCACTATTGAAGTTGAACGTTCATTACGTGTTCTAGATGGCGCTGTAGTCGTGTTTTGTGGTGCATCTGGTGTAGAACCACAGTCTGAAACCGTATGGCGTCAGGCTGATAAATACGAAGTACCTCGTTTGGTATTCGTTAATAAGATGGACCGCACGGGCGCAGACTTTGAAGTTGTTGTTGAACAAATTCGTAATCGTTTAGGTGCTACTTGTGTACCTATGCATTTGAATATTGGCACAGAAGAAGACTTTAAAGGCGTTATTGACCTCATTAAAATGAAGGCCATTAACTGGAACGAGGCCGATCAAGGTGCCACATTCACCTACGAAGATGTTCCTGCTGATCTACAGGATCGTGCAGAAGAGCTTCGTGAAGAATTAGTAGAAGCTGCGGCAGAAGCTAATGATGAATTGATGGACAAATACCTTGAAGAAGGCGAGCTCTCTGAAGAAGAGATTAAAGCTGGTCTTCGCCAACGTACTCTTGCAAACGAAATAGTACTCGCCACTTGTGGTTCGGCATTTAAAAATAAGGGTGTTCAAGCAGTACTTGATGCTGTTGTTGAATTCCTACCGGCGCCAACCGAAGTTAAAGCCATTACTGGCGTTGATATGGACGACAACGAAGTTGCACGTCCATCAAGTGATGAAGAACCTTTTGCTGCGTTAGCATTTAAGATTGCTACTGACCCATTCGTGGGAACGTTATCTTTCATGCGCGTCTACTCAGGTGTTGTTCAGTCTGGTGCTCACGTCTACAATTCTGTTAAACAGAAACGTGAGCGTCTAGGCCGTATCGTGCAAATGCACGCTAATGATCGAAATGAGATCACTGAAGTTCGAGCGGGCGACATCGCCGCCGCCATTGGTCTTAAAGATGTAACAACGGGAGATACACTGTGTGATCCAGACCATAAGGTCATCTTGGAACGCATGGAGTTTCCTGAACCTGTCATTGCGATTGCTGTTGAACCAAGAACAACAGCCGCCCAAGAAAAAATGGGGATTGCGTTAGGTAAACTAGCGGCTGAAGATCCTTCATTTAGAGTTGAAACTGACGCGGAAACGGGTCAAACCATCATCTCTGGTATGGGTGAACTACATTTAGATATTATTGTAGATCGCATGCAGCGCGAATTCGGCGTTGATTGTAATGTCGGTAAACCTCAGGTTGCTTATCGTGAAACTATCCGCAGTTCTGTCGAGGCAGAGGGTAAGTTTGTACGTCAATCTGGTGGTAAAGGCCAATATGGCCATGTCGTGCTGAAACTAGAGCCTCAAGAAACTGGTGCTGGCTATGAATTCGTTAATGAAATTGTAGGCGGTTCTGTTCCTAAGGAATACATCGGTGCTGTTGATAAGGGCTGTTTTGAATCGATGAATCAAGGTGTTATTGCCGGATTCCCGATGCTTGACATAAAAGTCACGCTTATTGATGGTTCATATCATGATGTAGATTCTAATGAAGTTGCTTTTAAAGTAGCAGCTTCAATGGGCTTTAGGCAAGGCGCACTCGATGCAAGCCCTGTGTTACTTGAACCGATGATGAAGGTTGAAGTAACCACACCAGAAGACTGGATGGGTGATGTTGTTGGTGACTTGAATCGTCGCCGCGGCATGATTGATGGAATGGAAGATGGCGTTGCTGGTATCAAACTAGTATTCGCTAAGGTTCCTTTGTCGGAGATGTTCGGTTATGCAACCGCACTACGTTCTGCGACTCAGGGCCGAGCTTCGTACTCAATGGAATTCTTTGAGTACAGTGAAGCGCCAAAAAACATTTCTGATGCTGTTGTATCAGGAAAAAGATAAATAACTTTATAGCCGACCTCACAGAGGTCGGTATAACACAATAAAAGGTAATTCTCGTGTCTAAAGAAAAATTTGACCGTTCAAAACCGCACGTAAACGTTGGTACAATTGGCCACGTCGATCACGGTAAAACAACTCTTACTGCTGCAATCACTAAAGTACTTGCTGAAACTTACGGCGGCGACGTTAAAGCATTCGATCAAATCGATAACGCTCCTGAAGAGAAAGCACGTGGTATAACTATCTCTACTTCACACGTTGAGTACGATACTCCATCACGTCACTACGCTCACGTAGATTGTCCAGGTCACGCCGATTACGTTAAAAACATGATCACTGGTGCTGCACAAATGGATGGCGCTATCTTAGTAGTTGCTGCTACAGATGGTCCAATGCCACAAACACGTGAGCACATCTTGCTTTCACGTCAGGTTGGCGTACCTTTCATCATCGTATTCATGAACAAATGTGACATGGTTGATGACGAAGAATTACTAGAGCTAGTAGAAATGGAAGTTCGTGAACTTCTTTCAGAATACGAATTCCCAGGTGATGATCTTCCAGTAATTCAAGGTTCTGCTCTTAAAGCACTTGAAGGTGAAGGCGATTGGCCGGCTAAAGTTGTTGAGCTTGCAGAAGCACTAGACAGCTACATCCCAGAGCCAGAGCGTGACATCGATAAGCCATTCCTACTTCCAATTGAAGATGTATTCTCAATCTCAGGTCGTGGTACTGTTGTAACTGGTCGTGTTGAACGTGGTATCGTTAACGTAGGTGACGCAGTAGAAATCGTTGGTATCAAAGAGACTACAGAGTCAACTTGTACTGGTGTTGAAATGTTCCGTAAACTTCTTGACGAAGGTCGTGCTGGTGAGAACGTTGGTGTTCTTCTACGTGGCGTTAAGCGTGAAGAAATCGAACGTGGTCAAGTACTTGTTAAGCCAGGTACAATCACTCCACATACTAAGTTCGAATCAGAAGTATACGTACTTTCTAAAGATGAAGGCGGACGTCACACTCCATTCTTCAAAGGTTACCGTCCACAGTTCTACTTCCGTACAACTGACGTAACTGGTGCTGTAGAGCTTCCAGAAGGCGTAGAAATGGTAATGCCAGGTGATAACCTTAAGTTTGTTGTTGAGCTAATCTGCCCAATCGCAATGGACGAAGGTCTACGTTTCGCTATCCGTGAAGGTGGCCGTACAGTAGGTGCTGGTGTTGTTGCTAAGATCATGGACTAATATTTAGCCTAGCTAAATACCATACTTAGAATAAGGGTTGCTTCGGCAGCCCTTTTTTATGCCTGAGACTAAGATAGATTGATAGGGCTGGCGCAGGTGTTGTTGCTAACTCTTTCCTAAGGTTCAGTGGACTAATATTTGGCTAACACTAAATACCATACTTAGAAAAAGGGTTGCTTCGGCAACCCTTTTTTATGTTCACGACTAACTGGATTTAGGAGTTAGAGCGAAGTTATCTGAAATATACTGATAGCGCTAGGCAAGTTATTGGTTACGGTTAGGTCGCCAAATAACACACTTAGAATAAGAACAGCTTCTGCCAATGATTTGTAAAGTTCTTAACAAGATGCTCATTAATCTAAAAAACCTCCGACACTCTGAACTGGTGTAGGGCTCCCTTCTTTAGTCACCCAAGCAACGATCCCACTTTTGCTGCTTTCGGTTATCGCTTTTGAGAGTGTTTCGGAGAGTACATAGGATTTTTCAGCTTCTTGAAATAAAACTCTTTGAAAACTTAACGCTACAAAATCATGTTGAAGCTGCCTTCCTGCGTTTTCACCTTGATGAATAGTGTTTGTTAAACGAAATCCTACACGAGCTATATTAAGCACAAACCTATCTCCATTGAAAGTCGATGGCGTAAACCGTGCACTAAAATTGCTATCACGAATGAGTAAATCTAAAGAGCCTACTTCTTTTGGCCGAAGAATAGGTAACGCTTTGCCATAAAACCATCCATGCCAACCTTGACCATTAATAACAAAACCCGGTGTTGCAACCACTTGCGTATTACCATGCGCTTTATAAGCGCGTTGACGATTTGTAAAAACAGAAGAAGCATAAGGATCTGGCCAACCTAAATTATCCCAATAGTCGACATGAAAGTTAATCGGAATTATTTGTTGCCATAGATAGGGCTTCGTCAAATATTGATTAAGCCATTTCTCCGCCGGAGGACAGCTACTACATCCTTGCGAGGTATATAATTCTACTAATTGGGTTTGAGTTGTACCACTATAAAAATGTTTAGTTACAGCAGCACCGGCGATAAATGGCGTCAAGGCCAGTACGAGTGTAATTAATCTAATTATCATATTAACTCCTTAATAGAACGCTTAGCCTATCATTCCGAATTAGAAAATATGTCACAGGATTATCACATGTGCATCTTGAACTTTGAGAATATCCTCTTTGTTAGGATTAAAAATAAATGAATGAGAATGCGTAAACTTGGGAGTTTACTCAAGCTTTTCAAATGTGCTGTTTGAAAATAACCCAGCAATTAAAAAAATAATTGATTTTGTTTGTCGATTAAGTATACTGCGCGCCATTCGTTACCAATAGTGTGACGATCTACGACAAATGAGTCGTAGAATTTAAAAGACTTGCGTTTGCTAAAAAATGAGCATATAATTCGCGTCCACTTAAGACATCGGTGTTTTTAAACATTCTTTTTATTAAGTGCCCAATCGTAAGATTGGTACAACAGCGACTCCGATAGGGAGTCGAACTTAACTAAATTAGCTTTCTCCTTTTTTATATAAAGAGGGTAGATTAGCTTTTTTGTCGTGTAAATTTTGATTGGAGTTTGGTCTAATGCAGAACCAAAGAATCCGTATCCGCTTGAAGGCATTTGATCATAAATTAATTGATCAGTCTACTGGTGAGATCGTGGAAACGGCTAAGCGCACTGGCGCTCAAGTTCGTGGTCCGATCCCTTTACCAACACGTAAAGAGCGTTTCACTGTATTGACTTCACCGCATGTAAATAAAGATGCGCGTGATCAATACGAGATCCGTACTCATAAGCGCCTAATCGATATCGTTGAGCCAACAGAAAAAACTGTTGATGCTTTAATGCGTTTAGATTTGGCTGCTGGTGTTGATGTTCAAATCAGCCTGGGTTAATCCTGGGACGGTAAGAGGTTATAACAATGGCTATTGGTCTAGTCGGTCGTAAAGTTGGAATGACACGTGTCTTCACAGAAGATGGCGTATCAATTCCAGTGACTGTTGTTGAAGTCGAGGCAAACCGCGTTACTCAAGTGAAAACACTTGAAACTGACGGTTACCGCGCACTTCAAGTAACTACAGGCGTTAAAAAAGCAAGCCGCGTTAACAAACCACAAGCAGGTCATTTTGCTAAAGCTGGTGTTGATGCAGGCCGCGGTCTGTGGGAATTTCGTCTAGGTACAGACGAAGGTAATGATATCGAAGTTGGCGCTGAGCTAAACGTAGATGTATTTACTGAAAATACAAAAGTAGATGTTACTGGTACTTCTAAAGGTAAAGGTTTCGCTGGTGTTATCAAGCGTTACAACTTCGCCATGCAAGATGCTACTCACGGTAACTCTATTTCGCATCGTGCTCCTGGTTCAATCGGTATGTGTCAAACTCCTGGACGTGTGTTCAAGGGTAAGAAGATGGCCGGTCACATGGGTGCAGAACGAGTTACAGTACAGAGATTGGATGTTGTTCGCGTAGACGCGGCTAACAACCTTCTTCTGATCAAGGGCGCGATCCCAGGTGCAATCAACGGCACTGTTTTCGTTAACCCTACTGTTAAGCCATAGTTAGGAGATAGTAATGGAATTGGTATTGAAAGACGCGGGTAACGCTCTTGAAGTTTCCGAAGCTACTTTTGGCCGTGACTTTAATGAAGCTCTGGTTCATCAAGTAGTAGTAGCCTACGCTGCTGGTGCCCGTCAAGGTACCCGTAAGCAGAAAACCCGCTCTGAAGTGAGTGGTGGTGGTGCTAAACCTTGGAAACAAAAAGGTACTGGCCGTGCACGTGCTGGTACAATCCGTAGCCCAATCTGGCGCTCTGGTGGTGTTACATTTGCTGCTCGTCCACAGGACCACAGCCAAAAAGTAAACCGCAAGATGTACCGTGCTGCGCTACAGTCAATCTTCTCTGAGTTGGTTCGTCAAGACCGCTTAGTAGTGGTTGAAAACTTTGCTGTTGAAACGCCTAAGACTAAAGAATTAGTTGCAAAACTAAAAGAATTAGAACTTAAAGACGTTTTAATCGTTACCGAAGAAGTAGAAGAGAACTTGTTCTTAGCTGCTCGCAACTTATACAAAGTTGACGTTCGTGACGTAGCTAGTTTAGACCCAGTATCTTTAGTTGGCTTCGACAAGATTGTTGTTACTGCAGCTGCAGTTAAACAAATTGAGGAGATGCTAGCATGATCACTGAAGAACGCATTTTAAAAGTATTAGTAGGTCCACATATCTCTGAAAAGAGTACGTTAACTGCTGAAACTAACAACACGATCGTTTTCAAAATCGACCCAACTGCAACAAAAGCTGAAGTTAAAGCGGCTGTTGAGAAGTTGTTCGAAGTTGAAGTTGACACTGTTCGTACACTAAACGTTAAAGGTAAGACTAAACGTACTGGTGCTCGCACAGGTCGTCGTAACGACTGGAAAAAAGCTTACGTAACGCTGAAAGACGGTAGTGATATCGATTTCGTTGGCGGCGCTGAGTAATAGAGGAGTATTTAGATGGCTATAGTTAAATGTAAGCCTACCTCTCCGGGTCGCCGCCATTTAGTTAAGGTAGTGAACTCAGAGTTGCATAAAGGGAAACCTTACGCACCTCTTTTAGAGAGCAAAAGCAAATCTGGCGGTCGTAACAATAACGGTCGTATTACAGTTCGTCATATTGGTGGTGGTCACAAGCATCATTACCGCATGATTGACTTTAAACGTAATAAAGATGGCATCCCTGCGACAGTTGAACGTTTGGAATATGATCCAAACCGTAGTGCAAACATTGCACTAGTACTGTACAAAGACGGTGAGCGTCGTTATATCCTAGCACCTAAAGGCCTTAAAGCTGGTGATTCTATTCTTTCAGGAATGGACGCACCTATTAAAGCCGGTAACACTATGCCAATGCGTAGCATGCCATTAGGTTCTGTGATTCATAACATTGAAATGAAGCCTGGTAAAGGTGCACAAATTGCACGTTCTGCTGGTACTTATGCTCAGTTAATCGCTAAAGATGGCGCCTATGTAACTCTACGTTTACGTAGTGGTGAAATGCGTAAAATCCTAGCTGATTGTCGTGCTACCTTCGGTGAAGTTGGTAACGCTGAACATATGCTTCGTCGCCTTGGTAAAGCTGGTGCAAACCGCTGGCGTGGTGTTCGTCCTACCGTTCGCGGTGTTGCGATGAACCCAGTAGATCACCCACATGGTGGTGGTGAAGGTCGTACCTCTGGTGGTCGTCACCCTGTTACTCCATGGGGCGTACCTACTAAAGGCTATAAAACACGTAAGAACAAGCGCACTGACAAATACATTGTCCGTCGTGCTTCTTCTAAGTAATTTTAAAGAGGAATTACTATGCCACGTTCTCTCAAGAAGGGTCCTTTCATTGACCTACACTTGTTAAAGAAGGTAGAGACAGCAGTGGAAAGCGAGAGTAAAAAACCAATTAAGACTTGGTCTCGCCGTTCAATGATCATCCCAGATATGATTGGTTTGACCATCGCTGTCCATAATGGTCGTCAGCACGTTCCAGTATTTGTTACCGAAGATATGATCGGTCACAAGCTGGGTGAATTTGCACCAACACGTACTTATCGCGGCCATGCTGCAGATAAGAAAGCGAAGAAATAAGGGAGTTAATGATGGAAGTTCTTGCTAAACATCGCTATGCCCAGATTTCTCCGCAGAAAGTACGTCTGGTAGCAGATCAAATCCGTGGTTTATCAGTTGCAGAAGCAATCGATATCTTAACTTACAGCCCTAAAAAAGCGGCTGGTCTAGTTAAGAAAGTGCTTGAGTCAGCAATGGCTAATGCAGAGCACAACGAAGGTGCAGACATTGATGAGTTAACAGTTGCTAAGGTTTTCGTAGACGAAGGCCCAACTATGAAACGCATCATGCCTCGTGCTAAGGGTCGTGCAGACCGTATTCTTAAGCGTAGCAGTCACATTTCTGTGATTGTTTCAGATAGCTAGGAGAAAGCAATGGGACAAAAAGTACATCCTAATGGCATCCGCCTAGGTATCTCAAAGCCTTGGAATTCTACTTGGTACGCAGAGTCTAAAGATTTTGCAGATAACCTAAAGGGTGATCATCTGGTTCGTAAGTTCTTAACTAAAGAACTTGCTAAAGCCTCTGTATCTCGCATCGTTATCGAACGTCCAGCGAAAAGCATCCGTGTGACTATTCACACTGCTCGTCCTGGTGTTGTAATCGGTAAGAAAGGCGAAGATGTTGAAAAACTACGCAAGCAAATCACCAAAATTACTGGTGTGCAAGCGCAAATCAACATTGCAGAAATTCGTAAGCCTGATCTAGACGCTAAACTAGTAGCTGAAGGTATCGCTAGTCAACTTGAACGCCGTGTTATGTTCCGTCGTGCTATGAAGCGCGCAGTACAAAATGCAATGCGTCAAGGCGCTAAAGGTATCAAAGTACAAGTTGGTGGTCGTCTAGGCGGTGCTGAAATCGCACGTTCTGAATGGTATCGTGAAGGTCGTGTACCTCTACATACTCTTCGTGCTGACATTGACTATGCTACAGCTGAAGGTCTAACACAATACGGTATCTTAGGTATCAAAGTGTGGATCTACAAAGGTGACGTTTTAGGTGGTTTACCACTTAAAGTTGAAGAGCCTAAAAAACCAGCTAAGCGTAAGCCACGCAAATAGGAGACTGAATAATGTTGCAACCTAAACGTATGAAGTTTCGTAAAATGCACAAAGGCCGTAACCGCGGTGTAGCTAAAGGATCTGAAGTTTCTTTCGGTGAATTTGGTCTAAAAGCGGTAGGTCGTGGTCGCTTAACAGCGCGTCAAATCGAAGCTGCACGTCGTGCAATGACACGTCATGTAAAACGTCAAGGTAAAATCTGGATCCGTGTTTTCCCAGATAAGCCAATTACCTCTAAGCCATTAGAAGTTCGTATGGGTAAAGGTAAAGGTAATGTTGAATACTGGATTTGTCAGATTCAACCAGGCCGTGTTTTATATGAAATGGAAGGTGTTCCTGAAGAACTAGCGCGTGAAGCGTTTGAACTTGCAGCAACTAAACTTCCAATGAAAACTACTTTTGTAACTCGGACGGTGATGTAATGAATACAGTCGAACTGAGAGAAAAGTCGGTTGAAGAGCTGAATGCAGAGCTATTAAACTTATTACGTGAGCAATTTAACTTACGTATGCAAAATAGCACTGGTCAGCTTGCTCAAACTCACTTGTTAAAGAATGTGCGTCGCGATATCGCACGTGTTAAAACCATTCTGAACCAGAAGGCAGGTTAATTATGAGCGATAAGATCCGTACTCTTCAAGGTCGTGTAGTTAGCGACAAAATGGACAAATCTATTGTTGTCCTAATTGAACGTCGTGTTAAGCATCCTATGTATGGCAAGTTCCTAACTCGCTCTACTAAGATCCACGCTCATGACGAGACTAACCAATGTAAAGAAGGCGATTTAGTGACTATCCGTCAAACTCGCCCTATCTCTAAGACTAAGTCTTGGGCATTGGAGTCAGTAGTTAAACAAGCTTAATTTTTTAAGTTTATTTAACCAATAAAAAAGCGACCTTCGGGTCGCTTTTTTTATGCTTTTAGAAAAAGTGCTCTCTGCTTATATATTACATTGCATCTTTATCTAGCTGCCAATGAGTCGCAAATTGATGAGCTCTGTCTTTTGGCATCGCTTCCGCGTAGTACCATCCCTGAATGACATCGACCTGTAATTCGCTAACCCAGTCTTTCTCATCTGAGTTTTCGACGCCTTCAGCAACGACCGTTAGTTTGAGTTCGCGAAACATTTTCACCAATTGTCCATATATACTCCGACCCTTTGCTGTTTTGCAGCGCTCTAAGAAAGTTCGGTCAAGCTTAATGATACTTAAGTTCAACTTTGAAAGTATCGACAGATTTGAATACCCTGTTCCAAAATCATCAAGCGCGACTTCGACGCCCACTCGATTTAGCCTTTCAATATGTTGATTAATGACATTGGTATTTTCTAAGAAATTTGACTCGATTATTTCTACCGTTAACTGACTGGGAAATGACTCAAAGTTATCACAGATTAAACTTATTAAGTCACGATTGAGTAAGCTGTCTGGACAAAGGTTAATGCTAATTCTTGGCGCGAAGTTCTTTTGGCGCCAATAGGTCAAATCTAATGCTGCACGTTCAATTACCCAGCGGTCTATTGTCTCGGAAATATGATTTTCGTACAAAGTAGTCAAAAAGTAGGGGTTTTTGATGTTGCCGTCTTTGTCACGCAGCCTCATTAAACTTTCATAGCCGTAAAGACGATTGGTGGCGACGCTGATCTGAGGCTGATAATACAATATGAGGTCGCCATGGCTAATTTCTTCGAGTGTATTGACTAAAAAGGAGTCGTCATCGAGTGCTTGATGTTTATAGGTGAAATGCCGAGACTCATCTTTATTCTCTACATGCTGAGGCAACGATAACGCCTCGTCAAAGTTGATAATTGCGGAATCAACGGCGCGATACCGATAACTTAGATTGACAAAGGGAACATAGATTGCCGCGTTAATTGCAATTAGCGTAAGCTGAAACGCGATAACCCACAAACTCTCGCTCACTATCCAACCTTGGATGAAAAAAGGCATACTCCAAGAGACGGTTCCGCCGTTATATGGTAACCAGCCACTAGAAAGAAATTGATAGGCGAGTGTAAAGTTAACTACTGGACAGACAATGAAAGGAATAAAGTAGATTGGATTTAGAACGATGGGTAGGCCATAGAGAATTACTTCATTCATGTTAAATAGCGTAAAAGGAATACTTAACCGCGCGATGGAGTTTTCGTGATCTTTACGGTTCTTTATCAAAATGGCGATGATTAACCCAAACATGCCCCCTGCACCCCCAAGAAATACGAATGTGTCGAAAAACGAAATCATGGTCATATTTGGTAAAAATTCTTCATACAAAAATGAATTACCAAATAATGAGTCGAACGCATTTGAACCATGAACGCCTACCAACCAAAATAGACTTGTTAGCAGTTGCCTGATTAATCCTTTCTCATAGAGCTCTCTTTCTTGGAGGAAATTACTAAACGGTGCAAATATCCAGTCAGTAATCACCGCACCATAAGGAACCACGATATATAAGGTGATAAAGACCAGAATAAATGGCGTCACCATTTGTAAGTTTACCCGTAAGAATCGGCTAATCCCGAGTAAGCTTGCCGTTGTTAGTTTTAAGAGGTGGAAATAGAAACGCAGTAGATAACTGCTTAAAGACGGTATAACTATTGCGTAAATAGTTGCGTGGGACGAGGGGATGACAAGAGCTCCATCTTCGAACAACACATAACTGCCATGTGTTAGAAAACAAACGAGTCCGAGTAATGAACCACCGATGGGGTTGACTCCAAGGTTTTTTGACAAATAAAAACCTATCGAGATAACCATCATTATCGGGTATATCAGCAAGATAATGGATAATTCTCGACTAAAGGACTCCACGCTTATGTCGCCCAGTGAAAAGTCTTGAACTGCGAATGTATTAAAATGGGTAACGAGACTTTGTACCACCAAAAAGCTTGCAGTGAGGGTTAGAAAAGCAATTAAAGTAATAAATGCTTCCCGTAAACTCAGTAAATAAATGCTATTGACTACCTTAACTAAGCGAGCATGTAACATCGAACAACGTCCCTTGAATTGGTTTACTTTGTTAAATGATAGACGAATATCTTATTGTTGCTTTTTATACTGATAAATTGGGATGAAATCGGTGACGACCTCTTCGCCCGATCATGTTACTTAGTTGAAATAGTGGTTTTGTGATCTGTATCTCTTCGTCATAATCATTAGTTCGCTGCCAATGCTATTAGAACCTCTGTAAGTGATTGTTTCTCACGTTGATAAGCTTAAAAAATGCGCAGTTGATGCTAAATTGAACTTGCCCTTTCTAAATTATTTTTACTTTGTTATACTATCGCGCCTCTTAATGGGAAGAGGTCCATATCAATCGGTATGGATTTAGTTAAATTAGCGGAGCATATAACATGATCCAAATGCAATCTAAACTTGACGTAGCAGATAACTCTGGTGCCCGTCGAGTACAATGTATTAAGGTTCTTGGCGGTTCACACCGTCGTTATGCGCGCGTTGGTGATATCATCAAAGTTTCTGTAAAAGAAGCTATTCCTCGCGGTAAAGTGAAGAAAGGTGATGTAATGAACGCCGTAGTTGTTCGTACGTCTAAAGCAATCCGTCGTGCAGACGGAAGCGCAATTCGTTTCGACAACAATGCAGCTGTAATGTTAAATGCTAACTTACAGCCTGTTGGTACTCGAATCTTTGGTCCAGTAACGCGTGAACTACGTAACGAAAAGTTCATGAAAATCGTTTCACTGGCTCCAGAAGTACTGTAAGGAAATTAATCATGGCAGCGAAAATTCGTCAAAATGATGAAATCATTGTTTTAGCCGGTAAAGATAAAGGCAAGCGCGGTAAAGTATTAAGCGTGCAAGCTGACGGTAAAGCAATTGTAGAAGGTGTAAACCTAATCAAGAAACACCAAAAGCCAAACCCACAATTGGGCGTAGCTGGCGGTATTGTTGAGAAAGAAGCACCAATCCAAATATCTAACATTTCACTTGTAGATGCCGATGGCAAAGCAAGTCGTGTTGGTTTCCGACTAGAAGACGGCAAAAAAGCTCGTTTCTTCAAGTCTAATAATGAACTAGTTTAATTCGGAGTTAACGATGGCGAAACTGCATGGTTATTACAACGAGACTGTAGTAAACAAACTTAAAGAAGAGTTTGGTTTTACCAGTGTCATGCAAGTCCCTCGGATTGAAAAGATCACCCTTAACATGGGTGTTGGTGAAGCACTAGCCGATAAAAAGGTACTAGAGCACGCAGTTAAAGACATGACAGCTATCGCTGGTCAAAAACCTGTAATCACTGTTGCCCGCAAATCTGTTGCTGGCTTTAAAATCCGTGAAGGCTACCCAATTGGTTGTAAAGTGACCCTACGTGGCGAGCGTATGTGGGAATTTTTAGAGCGTTTAATCTCTATTTCAATTCCTCGTATCCGTGACTTCCGTGGTTTATCAGACAAGTCTTTTGACGGTCGTGGTAACTACAGCATGGGTGTACGTGAACAGATTATCTTCCCTGAAATCGATTACGATAAAGTAGACAAAATCCGTGGTATGGATATTACCATTGGTACTACTGCATCTAGCAACGATGAAGGTCGAGCTCTGTTAGCCGCATTCAACTTCCCATTCCGCAAATAAGGTGTAGGGTTATGGCAAAGCAATCAATGAAGGCCCGTGAGGTCAAACGCGCGAAATTAGCAGCGAAGTACGCCGAAAAGCGTGCTGCTCTAAAAGCGATTATCAGCAGCGTAACTGCTTCTGAAGAAGAAAAGTGGGATGCAGTTTTAACACTGCAATCATTGCCACGTGATTCTAGTAAATCTCGTGCTCGCAACCGTTGTAACGTTACAGGTCGCCCACACGGCTTCCTACGTAAGTTCGGTATGAGTCGCATCAAGACGCGTGAAGCGGCGATGCGCGGTGAAATCCCTGGCTTAACAAAAGCCTCTTGGTAATCGGAGTACGCTAATATGAGCATGCAAGATCCTATCGCGGATATGCTAACACGCATCCGTAATGGTCAGAAAGCAGCAAAAACTGCTGTATCTATGCCTTCTTCAAAACTTAAAGTAGCTATTGCTAAATTACTTAAAGATGAAGGTTATATTACTGACTACGCTGTTTCTGGTGAAGTAAAATCAGAATTAGAAGTAACTTTAAAGTACTTCGAAGGCAAACAAGTAATCGAAACTATCCAACGTGTGAGCCGTCCTGGTCTTCGCATTTATAAGGGCAAAGACGAGCTGCCAAAAATCATGGCTGGCATGGGCGTTGCTGTAGTTTCTACTTCTAAAGGTTTGATGACCGACCGTGCAGCGCGTAAAGCGGGCATGGGTGGCGAGATCATCTGCTACGTAGCTTAATAAGGAGTTTACAATGTCACGTGTCGCAAAAGCACCCGTTGCAATTCCTGCTGGCGTAGAGGTATCTCTAAACGGTCAGGAAATCACCGTAAAAGGTGGTAAAGGTTCACTAACTCGCGTATTTAACGCGCAAGTAGCCTTAACTGTTGAAGACAATGCTGTTAAATTCGCACCTGCTGAAGGTTCGGTTGACGGTTGGGCACAAGCTGGTACAGCTCGCGCTCTAGTTAACAACATGGTTAAAGGTACTAGCGAAGGTTTCGAAAAGAAACTTGAACTAGTTGGTGTTGGTTACCGTGCGAAAATCGCTGGTAAGTCAATCGACCTTTCACTTGGTTTTTCTCACCCAGTAGTTCACGAACTACCTGAAGGTGTTACAGCTGAGTGTCCAAGTCAAACTGAAATCGTTCTTAAAGGCGTAGACAACCAGGTTGTAAACCAGGTTGCTGCAAAAATTCGCGCTTACCGTCCACCAGAGCCTTATAAAGGTAAAGGTGTTCGCTATGCTGACGAACATGTACGCCGTAAAGAAGCTAAGAAGAAGTAGGTAAATACGATGGATAAGAAAACATCTCGTTTGCGCCGCGCTACTCGCGCCCGCGCAAAAATGGCAGAACTAAGCGCTACGCGTTTAGTTGTACACCGTACGTCTAGCCATATCTACGCTCAAGTAATCGCTGCAGGTTCTGGCGATGTAGTAGCTAGCGCTTCTACAGCTGAAAAAGCGATCCGTACTGAACTAAAGAGCACAGGTAACGTTGAAGCAGCAACTCTTGTTGGTAAAACTGTTGCAGAACGTGCTGTTGAAAAGGGTGTAACTGCTGTTGCATTCGATCGTTCAGGTTTCAAATACCACGGCCGCGTAGCAGCATTAGCAAATGCTGCTCGTGAAGCTGGTCTGAAATTCTAGGAGTTAGATCATGGCAAAGTTTGAAGAACAACAACAAAGCGACATGGCCGAAAAGCTAATCGCTGTAAACCGTGTATCTAAAGTAGTTAAAGGTGGTCGTATCTTTAGCTTCACAGCATTAACTGTTGTGGGTGATGGCGCTGGTAAAATTGGTTTTGGTTACGGTAAAGCACGTGAAGTGCCTGCTGCAATCCAAAAAGCAATGGAAAAAGCTCGTCGCAACTTAATCACGGTTAACCTTAAAGGTACAACCTTACAACACGCAATCAAAGGTAAGCACTCGGGTTCGAATGTTTACATGCAACCAGCATCAGATGGTACTGGTATCATCGCCGGTGGCGCAATGCGTGCAGTACTTGAAGTTGCAGGTGTACAAAACGTACTATCTAAAGCTTACGGTTCTACTAACCCGATCAACATCGTTCGCGCAACGTTTAACGCTCTTGAAGGCATGAAAACTCCTTCTTCTGTAGCTGCTAAACGTGGTCTAAGCGTTGACGAGATCATGGAGTAAGAAATGGCTAATAAAACAGTTAAAGTAACTCAGGTAAAGAGCTCAATCGGCCGTTTACCTAAGCACAAAGCTTGTTTAGCAGGTCTTGGCTTACGTCGCATTAACCACACTGTTGAACTTGAAGATACTCCTTCAGTTCGCGGTATGATTAATAAAGTTTACTACATGGTTAAGGTAGAGGATTAAGACATGCGTTTAAATACTCTTTCACCAGCTGCTGGCTCTAAAAAAGTAGCTAAACGTGTAGGCCGTGGTATCGGTTCTGGTCTTGGTAAGACTGGTGGTCGTGGTCACAAAGGTCTTAAGTCACGTTCTGGCGGTAGTGTTCGTCCAGGTTTTGAAGGTGGTCAAATGCCTTTGAAACAACGTTTACCAAAATTTGGTTTTACTTCACGTAAAGCATTGGTAACGGCTGAAGTTCGCTTGCACGAGATTGCTCAAGTATCTGGTGACGTAGTTGAACTAGCTAGCCTAATGGAAGCTAACGTTATTACTCGTAACATTAAGTTTGCTAAAGTAGTACTTTCGGGTACTATTGAGCGCCCAGTGACCGTTAAAGGTCTACGTGTAACTAAAGGCGCCCGCGCAGCTATTGAAGCTGCCGGTGGCAAAATCGAGGAATAGTAGCTGATGGCTAAACCAGGAAAAGATATGCAAGGTGCACAAGGCGGCCTTTCTGAACTGAAATCGCGCTTGTGGTTTGTTTTAGGTGCGATTATCGTGTTTAGAGCAGGCTCATTTGTTCCAATTCCTGGTGTTGACGCCGCAGTACTAGCCCAGCTGTTTGAACAGCAAAAAGGAACCATCCTGAGCATGTTTAACATGTTTTCAGGTGGGGCCCTTGAACGTGCCTCTATCTTTGCTTTAGGTATCATGCCGTACATTTCTGCAAGTATTATCATGCAGTTAATGACCGTGGTACATCCTGCTATGGCAGAACTAAAGAAAGAAGGTGAAGCTGGTCGTCGTAAGATCAGTCAATACACCCGTTGGGGTACGCTAGTGTTGGCAACCTTCCAAGCAATTGGTATTGCTACTGGGTTGCCAAACCTCATTGCCGGACTTGTTGTTAGTCCAGGCCCTGCATTCTACTTTGTAGCTGTAGTGAGCTTGGTAACGGGCACAATGTTCTTAATGTGGTTAGGTGAGCAAATCACAGAGCGCGGTATCGGTAACGGTATCTCTATCTTGATTTTCGCTGGCATCGTTGCCGGCTTGCCATCAGCACTAGGTTCAATGGTTGAGCAAGCGCGTCAAGGGGATCTAAATCCACTACTGGCATTATTATTGGCCGGAATTATGTTCGCCGTCACATATCTTGTGGTGTTTGTAGAGCGTGGACAGCGTCGCATTGTGGTAAACTATGCGAAACGTCAGCAAGGACGTAAAGTTTTTGCAGCGCAAAGCACACATTTACCGTTAAAGGTAAACATGGCGGGTGTTATCCCACCAATTTTCGCATCAAGTATTATTTTATTCCCAGGTACACTGGGACAATGGTTTGGTCAAACTGAGGGATTAACTTGGTTAGCTGATTTGTCATTGGCAATTGCGCCAGGACAACCGTTGTATTCAATGCTTTATGCTGCTGCTATAATCTTCTTCTGCTTTTTCTACACGGCATTGGTTTTCAATCCGCGTGAAACTGCTGATAACTTGAAGAAGAGTGGTGCATTTGTTCCAGGAATTCGCCCTGGTGAGCAAACATCGAAATATATCGATAAGATAATGACACGTTTAACCTTTGCTGGTGCGTTGTACATTACCTTTATTTGTTTGGTACCAGAGTTCATGACCATGTCTATGAATGTACAATTTTACTTTGGTGGCACATCGCTACTAATTATGGTTGTAGTAATCATGGATTTCATGGCTCAAGTTCAGACCCATCTGATGTCTCATCAGTATGATTCGGTCATGAAGAAAGCTAATCTTAAAGGTTAGTCCTTAAGATAGTATTATTGGAGTAATGATATGAAAGTTCGTGCATCAGTAAAGAAGATCTGCCGTAACTGCAAGGTCATCAAACGCCATGGTGTTGTTCGTGTTCTTTGTACAGAACCACGTCATAAACAGCGTCAAGGTTAAGAAAGAAAATATTGCATCAGGCGTAGTTATGCTTGGTGCAAAATTAATTTGCAAACTGACATGAGGTCGAGTATCCTAACGGGCTTTTCGACCCCAGTCCATTAAACTTAGAGGAGTGCTACAGTGGCCCGTATCGCTGGCATTAACATTCCTGATCAGAAACACACAGTAATCGCACTGACGTCAATTTATGGCATCGGTCTTACTCGTGCACAGGCTATCTGTGCATCAACGGGTATTGCTGAAGATGTTAAGATCAAGGAATTAGACGAAACACAATTAGATGTTCTACGTAACGCCGTTGGCGAATTCACTGTTGAAGGTGATTTACGTCGTGAAGTTTCTATGAACATTAAACGACTAATGGATCTCGGTTGTAACCGCGGCCTACGTCATCGTAAGAGCTTGCCTCTACGTGGACAGCGTACTAAAACGAACGCTCGTACTCGTAAGGGTCCTCGTAAACCGATTAAGAAGTAGGCGGGATAAATTATGGCTAAAACTCCATCACGTTCTCGTAAGCGCGTACGTAAGCAAGTCGCAGACGGCATGGCTCATATCCATGCTTCTTTTAACAACACAATCATTACGTTGACTGATCGCCAAGGTAACGCTCTTTCATGGGCAACATCTGGTGGTTCTGGCTTCCGTGGTTCTCGCAAATCAACACCGTTCGCTGCACAGGTTGCTGCTGAACGCGCTGGTGAAGCTGCGAAAGAATACGGTTTAAAGAACATTGAAGTATTCGTAAAAGGTCCGGGACCAGGTCGTGAATCAGCAATCCGTGCATTAAATGCAGTGGGTTACAAGATCACTAACATCACTGATGTTACTCCTATTCCGCACAATGGTTGTCGTCCACCTAAAAAACGTCGCGTTTAAGACAGTTTTTTAGGCCAGTTGGAGAAAGAACATGGCAAGATATTTGGGTCCAAAACTCAAACTAAGCCGTAGAGAAGGTACTGACCTTTTCTTGAAGAGCGGCGTTCGCGCAATCGACTCTAAATGTAACATCGAGCAAGTGCCTGGTGTTCACGGAGCGCGCAGAACTCGTTTATCAGAATACGGTATTCAATTACGTGAAAAGCAAAAAGTACGTCGTATGTACGGTGTATTAGAAAAGCAATTCCGTAACTATTACAAAGACGCTGCACGTCTTAAAGGTAACACAGGTGAAAACCTATTAGTTATCCTTGAAGGTCGTTTGGATAATGTTGTTTACCGCATGGGATTCGGATCTACTCGTTCTGAATCACGTCAGCTAGTTAGCCATAAAGCTATCTTAGTAAACGGTCAAGTAGTAAACATTCCGTCGTATAACGTTAAGCCTAGCGACGTAATCAGCGTTCGCGAAAAATCTAAGAAGCAAGCACGTATTGCCGCTTCATTAGAATTGGCCGCACAACGCGAGCCTAGTGCTTGGGTTGAAGTTGACAACACTAAATTCGAAGGTACTTTCAAGCGCCTTCCAGAACGTAGTGATTTGTCTGCGGAAATCAACGAACAGCTGATCGTCGAGCTTTACTCTAAGTAGAGCTAATAATAAGAGAGGACACAATGCAGGGTTCTGTTACAGAATTTCTAAAGCCACGACTTGTCGAAATCGAACAAGTCAGTGCTACTCGTTCAAGGGTTATTTTAGAGCCTTTAGAGCGTGGATTTGGTCATACACTAGGTAATGCGCTACGTCGCATTTTATTATCGTCAATGCCTGGTTGTGCCGTAACTGAAGTTGAGATCGATGGTGTACTTCACGAATATTCTTCGAAAGAAGGTGTTCAAGAAGATGTACTTGAAATCTTACTAAACCTAAAAGGTTTATCAGTTAAGTTGGAAGGTAAAACTGAAGCTATGTTGACACTCTCAAAGAGTGGAGCAGGCCCTGTGACGGCAGGTGACATCACCCATGATGGTGATGTTGAAATAGTAAACCCTGACCATGTTATTTGTCATCTTTCACAAGATGGTGAAGTTAACATGCGTATCAAGGTTGAAATGGGTCGTGGTTATGAGCCAGCTACAGCTCGTCAATCTGACGAAGATGAAGAGCGTCCAATTGGTCGCTTGTTAGTTGATTCTTCTTATAGCCCGGTTGTTCGTATCGCATATAACGTTGAAGCTGCTCGTGTAGAACAACGTACTGACTTAGATAAGTTAGTTATCGATATGACAACTAACGGTACTCTTGATCCTGAAGAAGCGATTCGTCGTGCTTCAACGATCCTTGCTGAGCAACTAGATGCATTCGTAGATTTACGTGATGTAACAGAAGTTGAAGAGAAAGAAGAGAAGCCAGAGTTCGATCCGATCCTGCTGCGTCCTGTAGACGATCTTGAACTCACAGTTCGTTCGGCTAACTGTTTGAAAGCCGAAGCTATTCACTATATTGGTGATTTAGTACAGCGTACCGAAGTTGAGTTGTTAAAGACTCCTAACTTAGGTAAGAAATCGCTTACTGAAATTAAAGATGTACTTGCTTCACGCGGTCTGTCTTTAGGTATGCGTTTAGAAAACTGGCCACCGGCTAGTATCGCTGACGCACTATAATCAGCAATTTAGTTAATTGTCGAACAAGATTTAGTTAAAAGGATAAGGTCATGCGCCATCGTAAGAGTGGACGTCAACTGAACCGTAACAGCAGTCACCGTCAAGCTATGTTTCGCAACATGGCGGTATCTTTGTTAGAAAACGAAGTTATCAAGACGACTTTGCCAAAGGCAAAAGAACTGCGTCGCGTAGTTGAACCATTAATCACACTCGCTAAGAGTGACAGCGTTGCTAACCGTCGTTTAGCATTTGCCCGCACACGTGATAAAGCGGTTGTAGGTAAATTGTTCACCGATCTAGGTAAACGTTATGAAGATCGCCCAGGCGGTTATACTCGTATTCTTAAGTGCGGCTTCCGTGCAGGTGACAATGCTCCAATGGCATACATTGAGCTAGTTAACCGCCCAGTAGTTGAGCAAGAAGAAGAGTCTTCAGAAGATTAATTTCTTCCGACTAAGTAGTAATATTTAGTCTTTAAAAAACCCAGCTTCGGCTGGGTTTTTTTATGTCTGAAAATTGTGTTAGGTTAGTGACTCTTCTATTTAAAGGAATGACAATAATGATTGGATACGTAACACTAGGGACTAATGATTTAGCGAAGTCGACAGCATTTTTTGATGAGTTGTTTGCATCCATTGGGGTGGGACGTTTTATTGAGACTGATTCATTTGTCGCTTGGGCACCAGCGCCTGATAAGCCTGGAGTATCTGTCACGAAACCATTTAATGGTGAGAAGGCGACAGTAGGTAACGGTGTGATGGTTGCTTTAGCAATGGATTCTCAAGAGCAAGTCGATGCATTTTATGACAAAGCCATTGAGCTAGGTGCTACGTGCGAAGGTAAAACAGGTCTTCGCGAAGAAATGCCAGGCTTTTATGCTGGCTACTTTAGAGATTTGGATGGTAATAAGTTTAATGCCTTTCATATGGCAATGTAGCTTGATCGAATGCTAATAAAAAAGCCGCATTCGAGTGCGGCTCTTAAGGTGGTTTTTAACAGCTTAGTTTTCTTTAAGCCATAACGCCACGTCTTTGGCATAATACGTTAAAATTCCATCTGCTCCGGCGCGTTTAAAGCACATTAGTGCTTCCATAGCCACTTCCTTTTCATTAAGCCAACCATTTTGCGCTGCCGCTTTGTGCATAGCGTATTCACCACTCACCTGATAGGCAAACGTTGGTACGCCAAATTCGGTTTTAACACGACGTACAATATCTAAGTACGGCATGCCAGGCTTAACCATGACAGTGTCAGCGCCTTCAGCAATATCCAATGCTATTTCGTGCATGGCTTCGTCTGAGTTTGCTGGGTCCATTTGGTAATTCTTTTTGTTACCGCCTTTAAGGTTGCTTGCTGAGCCAACAGCGTCTCTAAATGGCCCATAATAAGCACTCGCATACTTAGCTGAGTACGCCATGATTTGTGTGTTTATATGCCCAGCAGCTTCAAGCGCTTCGCGTATTGCGCCGATGCGGCCATCCATCATGTCGGATGGTGCCACCATATCGGCACCTGCGTCAGCATGGGACAGTGCTTGTTTAACAAGGATCTCTGTTGTTTCGTCATTTAATACATAGCCGTCATCATCAATAATGCCATCTTGTCCGTGAGTCGTGAAAGGATCTAAAGCAACATCTGTAATAACGCCAAGCTCTGGGCAAACTTCTTTGATCGCACGAACTGCTTTTTGAGCCAAACCTTGTGGATTATAAGCTTCACATGCATCTAATGTTTTATGAGTTTGTGGCGTAACTGGAAAGAGAGCAATGGCAGGAATACCCAGCGCAACTAGTTCTTGTGCTTCTTTAACGAGTAAATCAATAGATAAACGGCACACGCCAGGCATTGATTCTATTGCTTCTGTTCGGTTCTTACCTTCTACGACAAACATAGGGTAAATAAGGTCATTAACGCTTAGTTGGTTTTCGGCCATTAAGCGACGACTAAAATCATGCTTGCGTAGCCTTCTCATACGACGGTTTGGATAGCCTGTACTTACGATATTCATATTGAGATCCTATTAACTTTTGGCGGAGTTCGCAAACTCCTGAAATGTTTTAACCATATTCCGACCTGACTCCTTGGCAAAGTATAGTGCTTGGTCGGCTTGTTCAAAGAGTTGGCTATCTGGTGTTTCTTGTTCGATAAATAAAGTCGATATACCTATACTGACAGTCACTTGTAAATCAATGTTTTCTGTTTTTACTGTCGTTTCAGCAATGCGCTGGCGAATGACTTCTGCCACTTTTTCTGCGCCTTTTTGCTCGGTGTTTGAGAGTAATATTGCAAACTCTTCACCGCCGTAACGACAAACATAGTCGTTTGGTCGCTTGAGTATTCTACTGGCTATTTTGCTGATTTCGACGAGAACTTTATCACCAGCTAAATGGCCGTGATTGTCGTTAACGAGTTTGAATTTGTCGGCATCAAGCAACAATAAGGACAGTGGAGTATGTTGACGTCTACTGAGGCGATATTCAGCTTGTAAGCGTTGGTCAAAGAATTTACGATTTTTAACGCCCGTTAGCGCATCATTGGTTGCTTGCTCTTCGAGCTGTCGATTAGTTTCTTGTAATTCTCTGAGGGTAACATTGAGCTCAAAAGTGCGTTCATCAAACAACGCTTCCATAGATGTCTGCTCTTCTCGAGCTTCACTGAGTATTTCTTCGAGTTCTTCGTAATCGTGTTGATTCTCAGCTAATTGCTTACTTTGAATGGTTAGTTTACGTTCGTTTAGCTTGATATGTCGGAGCAATATAATGGCTCCCCATAACACAAATTGAGAGGTATAACTAACGGTCGCCAAGTTAAAAACTAGTGTTGGGAATTCAACAAAACCAGAAAAATAAAGAGTTTTTACAAAGAGTGAAACGATAAAGCTTATCCAAGCTGTGATCAGCAAGAAAGGAATTTGTTTAGTGTGTCTGCTAAAGAGTACTAAAGCGATTACAACTAGTACCAATGCAATATGGAGTGTAATTAGTGAGGCCAAAACAGCTATAAATGCTGGTAATGCTAATAAGATAGCCGCTATAACTACGACAGACCGGGATAGCCACTTCAGCAAATTATCAATGAGCGAAAAGTCTTCAACTTTCTCTTGTAAAAGAGCTCGCGTAATCTGAATTGAGCACCATGTTGTTAGCACAAATAGCGGCGGTAGTAGCAGATTTTGAAGCCACGGTAAATAGCCCCATATATAGGTCGATGCAACGCCTTCTAGGCCTAGGATACCGAGAGAACCGCATGAAACTAAACCAATAAAATATCGATAAATGGCGAGTTTTTCTCTGTTATAAAAAACAATAGCTGTAACAAGCAATAACAGAGACACGCCAATAATCATTCCTATAAAAATGCCATGTATGCTGACTTGCTCAAACGTTTCTTTACTATTTGTGATTGCTAGAGGTAGCACGGAAGCGGCTTCGTCTTGATATCGAATGTAGACATCAAGTGTTGAATCGGTGCTTGTCGGAAGTGGGAAATATAGTTCGGGTGTTGCAATGGGCCGCTTTGATACGAGGATTTTATCTCCTGCAATATAGTGTCGCACTTCCTTGCCCAAAACTAAGTGCACATCTATTTGATCGACAAGTGGATTTGCAACTTCAAGATATAACGGACTTCGAATTATTTTTGGCGTTAATTCGATTGAAAACTTCATCCAGTAATTACGGTCAACTAGGCCGTATGGCGTAAAGTTATTACTGGCTATCCACTGTTGTTCACGAAGTTGTTTGATCTGTTCGAAGCTATAGTTACGATTATCACTGGTAAAATAGCTGAATTCTGTATTTGAAGAATCGATGGTTATCCGAATGTTTTCATTCGCAATACTTAATACTGGCAAAGAGATAAGTAAGAAAAGCGCAAATAAGCGCACAGCAACACTTATCATACTTGTTCCTCATTCTTGATTAGATTAAAAAAACTCAGGCTATTGTTATAGCAGCTCTGTCGTAACATTTCGACAGGTTGTTTTCTTGCCGCCGCTACCGTGTCTGCAATATGATACAGGTTGGCTGGTCTATTGTTGCGAGACTTTGGTTTAGGCTTGATGCTACGTGGCATTAAATACGGTGAATCGGTTTCAAGCATTAAGCGATTATCAGGAATTGAAGGAACGCTTTCTAACAAATGCAGGCCGCGACGTTCGTCGCAAATCCAACCAGTAATGCCGATGTGGCAATCAAGGTCAATATAATCTAATAATTCTTGATGGGTGCCTGTGAAACAATGGACAACGACTTGAGGTAACTGACTACGATATTTCGCTAAAATCTCCACAAAGGCATCATGAGCATCTCGTTGGTGCATCACTACTGGCATTTGGAGCTCAACGGCAAGTTTGAGCTGTGCTTCAAAAGCAGACTTTTGTTGGTCTCGTGGCGAAAAGTCGCGATTAAAGTCTAAACCACACTCACCTAGAGCAACTACTTGTGGCGAAGCTGCTAACGACTTGAGTGTTATTAAGCTGTTGTCATCGAAGGTTTTAGCGTCATGAGGATGAATGCCCGCAGTTGAATATACACAATTAGGGTATTGTTGAGCTACTGCTAATGCGTCGTGACTACCTTGAATACTACAGCCTAAAGCAATCATGTTAGATACATTTGCAGCCAATGCTTGTTCAACAATTTCAGGGGTTCTATTAGCTAGCACACTAGCACCAAAGTTAACCGCGATATCGAACAATGGAGCCATAAAGCCTAATTCTCGTCTTCTGTTTCTTCGTCTTTATTACGATAAATTGATGCCACTATAATTCCTACTTCATAAAGCAAGAGCATAGGCACCGCGAGCATTGACTGTGAAATAATATCTGGTGGTGTTAGTAACATACCAATGACAAATGCACCGACAACGACATACGGGCGTTTTTGGCGAAGCTTCGCTGGTGTCGTGACACCAGCCCAACAAAGTAAAATAATCGCAATAGGAATTTCAAACGCAAAACCAAAAGCAAAAAATAGCTTAAGTACAAAGTTTAGATAGCTCTCGATGTCAGTTGCTATGGTGACATCGTCTGGCGCAACACTGGTAAAGAAACCAAAAATAACGGGGAATACAAGAAAATAGGCGAAGGCAATACCAGCGTAAAATAAGATGGTGCTTGATAATAACATTGGAAAAACTAGGCGTTTTTCGTGCTTATATAGCGCTGGTGCAATAAACGTCCATATCTGATGTAGCACAAAGGGAATTGCTAAGAAAAATGACAACATCATTGTTAATTTAAACGGCGCAAAAAACGATGACGTAACGCCTGTCGCTATCATCGTAGTGCCTTCCGGCAGGTGATTCTTTAGTGGCAGTGCAACGTACGCGTAAATATCATTGGCAAAATAAACGAGTCCAATGAAAATCACTAAGATGCTGGCAACCGCTTTTAGCAGGCCATTACGCAGTTCAATAAGATGACTAATAAGCGGTTGTTGCATTGATGACATGATTATTCTTTTGTTATTTTAGCGTTGTCTTGCGAAGTCTGCTCGGCTTGATAAGGCTGGGTGACGTCTTGTGCGGCTTGTTGTAATGTAGCAATGGATTCCTTTAATTCATCAGGAATGTCGCTACTATTCACATCTTTGCTAATATTTTCAGCTTTCTTTAAGTCGCTATGAAGCTTTTCGATCTCAAGCTCTTGCTCAAGTTCGTTCTTCACGTTTTGCGCTAGCCGGCGCATGGTTTTTATCCAGCCGCTAACGGTTCTAACGGCTGTTGGTAAACGCTCTGGGCCAAGGACTACTAATCCAATAATGCCGATGAGAATTAGCTCCCATAACCCAATATCGAACATCTAAATTAAACCTGTTCTTTATCTTTAGTTTGCGTTGTTTTTTCGTCGCTAGCTTCTTTAACGTCTAAAGACTCTTGCTTATCTTGCTGGTTTTCATCCTGCATTGCTTTCTTAAAGCCCTTCACAGATGAACCTAAATCACCACCAAGGTTACGTAGTTTCTTGCTGCCAAAAATAACGATAATAATTACAGCAACAATTAATAATTGCCAAATACCAATGTTTCCCATGGTGTCTCCGAATACTTATAATAATAAATTGTCACCTAGACATTCTAAGCGTTTTACTAGCGTGCTGTATAGCTTCTTTTTTGCTAAAACAGTTTTTAAAACAATAACTACCTAGTTCAGGTAGCGATCTTTACTATGCCATGCTTTTATCCAACTTAGCAGGCTTGTTGCACCACTAAGTATACAAGGTAACTCTACTCCGTCCTTGATATAAAGCAAGGTTGAGCAAATACCTAACATTGCAGCTAACAATGTCCAGAATTGACTGCGTTGCTGTAAATGTTGATTACGTAGTAATCGTTGTTGGTTTTGTTGCCAAAAAGCCTGTTCTTTCTGACTGCGCTTTAAATTGTCATAAATAAGGTTTGGCAACTCAGGCATTTTTTCAACCCAAAATGGCGCGTTGGTTTTAACCGATTGATATAGCGCTTTTGGCCCCATTTGTTCTTTGAGCCAGTTTTCGAGAAAAGGTTTTGCTGTTTTCCACAAATCAAGTTCTGGATAAAGCTGGCGGCCTAAACCTTCGATATAAAGCAAGGTCTTTTGCAGCAGCACCAACTGTGGTTGTACTTGCATATTAAATTGACGGGCAGTATCAAATAGGCTCACTAGCACGTGCCCAAAACTAATTTCCGCTAAAGGCTTGGCAAATAATGGCTCTAATACTTGGCGAATAGCGAATTCAAATTCGTCAACATTGGTATCGCTTGGTACCCAGCCAGAATCAACATGCAGTGTTGCTACTTTACGATAATCATTATTAAAAAAAGCCACGAAGTTTTCGGCAAGGTAGCGCTGATCTTCTTTATTAAGAGTACCAACAATGCCGCAATCAATGCCAATGTATTTAGGGCTTTGTGGATTTTCTCGCGATACGAAAATATTGCCAGGGTGCATGTCGGCGTGAAAGAAGCTATCGCGAAATACTTGGGTAAAAAATACTTCGACACCGCGCTCTGCAAGCACCTGCATATTCGTGTTTTGTGCATTAAGCTGTGCAATGTCGGCAACAGGAATGCCAAAAATGCGTTCCATTACAATCATGTTATCAAAACAATAATCGCTGTAGGTTTCTGGAATATACAGAGACTCAGAATCAATAAAGTTGTTACGTAGTGTTTGAGTATTTGCTAGCTCTTTAGTGAGGTTAAGTTCATTTAAAATAGTGCGGCGATATTCTAAAACGACTTCAACAGGACGTAATCTTGCGCTTTGTTTAGGCAGAACTTTCGTTAGTAATCCCGCAAATGTCAGCATTAAATCGGTATCGCTAACAATGACCTTTTCAATATCAGGGCGGATTACTTTAATAACCACTTGTTGGCCATTACTCTTTAATGTGCCGCAATGAACTTGCGCAATCGACGCACTGGCGAGTGGCTTTAATTCAAAATCGTCAAATACTTCGTCAATTGGACATTGTAAATTGTCACTAATTAGCTTCATGGCAGCATTGCCATCAAACGATGGCACGTTATCTTGCAGTTGCCCCAACTCTTTTGCTAATTCAACGCTGAGTAAATCACGACGGGTCGACAGCATTTGACCAAATTTAATATAAACGGGTCCTAATGCCTCAAGGCATAAACGCAGGCGCTGTGCTTGGGATTTGTCTTTATGTTTATTGCGTAACCAGAAGAAACACTGACGGCCAAATTTCACATACCACGGTAGGATGTGCCATGGCATAAATTCGTCTAAACCATATTGTAAAAACAGTTTATTGATTAGATAAAAACGCCTGAGACTGCTTAATTTCATGATTTATCCTTAAGCTGGTCAATTTGCTTTTCAAGCGCGGCGCTGCGATGAGTTAGTTCGTTAACTTGATCGGAAAAATGAACAAATTCTAACTTTCCAACCATGATACGAGCTTCGTGAGTAAAGTAATCACTCGCTTTGTTTTGTACTTTTGTTAAGCCTTCAGTGACAGATTTTTTTAGTTTGCTGGCGCCTTGGCCTAATCGATAAGCTGCTACGTCACCTGTGTATTGCGATAAATGTTCCTGCCAGTCGATATCTAGCTTGGTAAGTAAATCAGCGAAGTATTGGAGGGTTTTAATATCGCCTTCAATAACCAATTGATCTGACTTAATTAAATCACCAATGTTGGCATTGTTTTTCAGTGCAATAAGCGTATTAAAATTAAGCTTGAGATGAACAGCTACATCGCCTTCAAATTGACTTAATACTTCAACTTGAGCGGGACTAAAGTGAAAGAATAATGGCTGTTTAAGTTCGCTGATTTCAAGGCCAACCGTTTGGCCTTGAAGAGGCGTTTGTCGCTGCGCACTGGTGCTATCTAGCGCCAATAATTTATTTAAAGACGTTTCTATACTCGCGCAAATCAAGCTTGATAGGGGCATCTGCTGTCCTAAAATTTATATCCACGGTGCAAAGCTACAATACCGCCGGTGAGATTATAATATTGCGTTTGTTCAAAGCCTGCCGTATCCATCATGCCTTGGAGTGTGTCTTGATCTGGATGCATGCGAATTGATTCCGCTAAATATTTATAGCTTTCACTGTCATTTGCCACAACCTTGCCCATTGTTGGCAATAAGTTGAAGCTATACATGTCATATGCTTTAGATAGTAATTCATTGCTTGGCTTAGAAAACTCTAAAACCAATAGGCGACCACCAGGTTTCAATACGCGATACATCGAGCGCAGCGCTTCATCTTTATCTGTGACATTGCGCAGACCAAAAGCAATAGTAATTAAATCAAAGGTATTTTCCGGAAATGGCAGCGCTTGTGCGTTGGCTTGCACGTAATTAACGTTAGAAACAACGCCTAAATCGCGAAGCTTATCGCGACCAACTTTAAGCATTGAATCGTTTATATCGGCTAATACGACTTGGCCTTTTTCGCCAACAATACGCGAGAACTTTGCCGTTAAATCACCCGTTCCGCCGGCTAAATCAAGTACTTTTTGACCAGGTCGAACACCAGAGCAGTCAATGGCGAAGCGTTTCCACAAGCGGTGAACGCCAAATGACATTAAATCTGTCTCTTATACACATCTGACGCTGCCGACGAAGAGGATAG
>CAJXRU010000011.1 GCA_913060565.1 uncultured Gammaproteobacteria bacterium
ATTGGTCACAGATACGCTAGAGCAGCTAGAATCTGCAACCGACATCGACGTCAATGTGTTATTCCTAGATGCAAGTAAACAGACGCTACTGAAACGCTACAGCGAAACGCGCCGAATCCACCCTCTTTCGATTGGCCAAGACAAGTTATCACTTAAACAAGCTATCGACTTAGAGAAAAACCTGCTGACACCTCTCGCAGAGCAAGCTTGCCTCGTCATTGATAGCAGTGACTGCAACCTTTACGAGTTGAGTGAAAAGGTTCGATTTAAAGTTGAAGGAAAAGAGAAGCAAGAGTTAATCATTGTCTTTCAGTCTTTCGGTTTTAAATACGGCCTGCCACGTGATGTTGATTATGTATTTGACGTTCGTTTCCTTCCTAACCCACACTGGGAGCCGGAACTACGTCCATTAACTGGTCTTGACTTGCCGGTGCAAGAATATTTATCAAGTAATGCGATGGTTAATAAACTTGAATCGCAAATCACTGACTTCATTGGCACTTGGTTGCCAGAGCTAGAGCGAAATAACCGTAGCTACGTCACTATTGCCATTGGTTGTACTGGTGGTCAACACCGTAGTGTTTATTTGGCCCAAAAATTAGCGAAAAACTTTTCAGAGCAACGCCATAATATTCAGATCCATCATCGTGAAATGGTTCGCAAAGGCACAATTAATAGCTGAAAATAATTCAAACATCGGTTAGTATTAAATACTATACAAATCAATTGATTTTGTAATAGTTTCAATTAACCAATCTTCAATAAAAGTACTGTCGTTATGCCAGAAACAGTCATCGAACAAGATTTCTCGAACAAAAAGTTCGACGAGCTCCAAAATGCGCTAAATAGCGGCATGTTCGTGCACGTTCGGCAAATATTGATGGATATGCCAGCGTGTGATGTTGCGCTGCTGTTAGAATCTAGTCCCTATCGAAGCCGTCAAGTGCTCTGGCAGCTAGTTGATCATGACGATCAAGGCGATATCCTCGAAGAGTTATCCGAAGACGTTCAAAAAAGCATTGTTAAACAAATGCAGGCCCATCAAGTTGCAGCAGCAACAGAAGGGATGGACACGGATGACTTAACTGACGTTCTACGCACCTTACCAGATAGTATTTATCGCCAAGTGCTAGCCGCAATGGACGCGCAAGATCGTAGCCGCGTTGAAGCAGCAATGGCATATGAAGAAGACAGTGCTGGTAGTATCATGAATACGGATACTGTCACCTTACGCCCTGACGTTAATCTTGATGTTGTTATGCGTTATTTACGTCTTAAAGGCGAGCTTCCTGAAGCAACTGACATGCTATATGTCGTGAACAAAGATGATAAGTTGTTGGGGGGCGTTACTTTATCAACGCTTATCACGACCAATCCAATCATGACTGTATCTCAAATCATGGATCGCACCATCGAAGCGATTCCTGCTGCAATGGACGAAACCGAAGTTGCTCAACAATTTGAGCGCCATGACTGGTTATCTGCCCCTGTCATCGATACTAGCGGCAAACTACTCGGTCGTATTACCATCGATGACGTTGTCGATATTATTCGTGAGGAAGCTGAACACTCCATGATGAGCATGGCAGGTTTAGATGATGAAGAAGATACGTTTGCGCCTGTCATCAAGAGTACTCGTAAGCGTTCCTTGTGGCTCGGCATCAATTTATTAACAGCGTTAGCCGCTGTTGCGGTAAGTAATTTATTTGAGCCTATTCTTGCTCAAATGGCTATTCTAGCCATTCTTAATACCCTAGTGCCCAGCATGGGCGGTATTGCAGGCAATCAAACTTTAACCCTGATTATCCGTGGTATGGCACTTGGACATGTCGGCGATCGCAATAAGCGTTGGTTGATCGGCAAAGAGCTAGCGATAGGCATGCTCAACGGCTTACTGTGGGCTTTAATCTTGTCTGTCGTTGTTGGCTTATGGCAACAGGATGTAAAACTTGGGTTGGTTATCGCTTTTGCAATGCTAGCTAATATGACGGCTGCTGGTTTATCCGGTGTCTTAATCCCTTTAACACTTAAACGTTTAAAGATTGATCCAGCATTAGCGGGTGGCGTTGTGTTAACCACTATTACTGATGTTGTCGGAATATTTGCCTTCCTAGGTACAGCAACCTTAGCTTATAGTTAAAGTGATACGGGGAGTGACTCATCACTGCCCCACTGTGCCCACGAACCATCATATAATCGCAAATTATTAAATCCAGCAATATGTGCTGCGAGCAATAATATGCATGCCGTAATCCCCGAGCCGCAACTAAAGATCATGGGATGATCAACATCTTCAATACCAAGCTCAGCGAATTCCTTTTTTAATGCCTGCACCGACTTAAAACGGCCACAATCAAGCACCTTAGCAAATGGTAAATTTAATGAGTTAGGAATATGCCCAGGCCGCACATTCGGTCGCGGTTCAAGCGACTGGCCATGAAAACGAACAGCCCCTCGAGCATCAATTACCGTGTAGTCACCATCTTTAAGATTTGCTGAAACTAACGATTGATTAGCCAACCACTCATGTTGTAATTGAGCAATATAATGACTTTTTTCACCTAACGCTTGATAGCTAGCGACAACAGGCTGATTCTCTAGTTGCCATTTTGGTAACCCACCATCGAGTACGTAAACATTTTTATGCCCCATAACTTTGAACAACCACCATGCACGTGGTGCAGAGTACACTCCTTGATTATCATAGATAACGACAACATCGTCATTAGTGATACCCAGTTCCATCATATAATCGCTAAACTGCTTAACAGATGGCATGGTATTAGATAATAAAGACGCACTATCACTCAAAGCTGTTTCGATATTCAGCGGCAAGCTTTGAGGCAGGAAAATTGGTGATTCATAAACTATTGGCTCTTTACCAACAATTTTTTTCATACTGGCATCAACTAACTTAATCTTGTCGTTAGCTAATTGAGTGGCTACCCAATCGCCGTTTACCAATGGTGAATTATTCAATGTCATCTTCACTTAATAACGCAATAAGTTGTTCCGTTAATGTTTTTGCTTTTAAGTGTTGTTGTTGCTTAATCGCTTTTTCAATATCAGCGCCAAGCGTTGCCAATTGTGAAAACTGGAACACGGCGGCGGCACCGGAAAAACGATGAGCCGCTTTTGCTAACTCACTGTAATCGAAGGTTGATAATAATAACGCAAAGTTTTTTCGCTCAGATTTAAAGGACGCTTTAAAATCTTTTGAAATATCAGATGTATCGACTTGAGCCAATTGCTGTGTTTGCTCAGGCACAACTGTTTGACGTAGGTTACGCGCTAATACTTGTACAAAATAGTTACGAACAATAGGTTTACTGACGTAGTCATCAAAACCAAGACGGATGTAGTGTTCTATTTCATGATTCATTGCGTTTGCCGTCAAGGCTACAATCGGCACCTTAGCCCCCTGTTGACGTAACGCTTTAAAGGCTTCAATACCGTCCATTTCAGGCATCTGGATATCAAGTAGTACCAAGTCAGGCTTACGTAAATTGTATTGTTTTATTGCTTGATAACCATTGGCAGCGGTGACGACATTAAGGCCGAGAACCCGTAATAACCGCTCGGTCAGTCGTCTATTATCATCATGATCATCTGCCAATAAAACGAGGCCATTTAATGTCAGATTAGGGTCAAGTCGTTGAGTCACTGCTGGTAATTCTTGCTGAACATAACAAGGCTGCTCAGAGATTGGTAAGCTAAATATAAACTCACTACCAATATTTATCTCACTCGCGACATCGATATTGCCATTCATCATAATTGCTAATTGCTGCGATAAACACAAACCAAGTCCAGAGCCACCAAAACGGCGGCTAATAGAACTATCTCCTTGCGTAAAACGATTAAAAATTTGCGCAAGCTGTTCTTCATTTAAGCCAATACCAGTATCTATTACTTTAAATGACACACAATGGGTATCAGCACTAATGATCATGGTTACCCTGCCACGGTAAGTAAATTTAATGGCATTTGAGCATAAGTTAATAAGAATTTGCTTAAGGCGTAACTCATCAATCATCATTACGAAGGGACTTGATAATCGATTATCAACGACAAAGTCCAACCCTTTCTTTTGTGCTTGCTCTTGGAAAAAGCTACTGACTTTATCAATGACCTTATGAATATCGTGCTGCTTTAGCTCTAGTTCGAGTTTGTTTGCTTCGATTCGACTCAGATCAAGCAGATCATTGAGTAGGGTCAATAAATGAGTGCTATTGCTGTATATGATTTCAACTTCTTTATGAACAAATGCCGGCTCAACATCACCAGCAATAATCGCTTCAGCCTGCCCTATGACGGCAGTCAAAGGAGTGCGAAGTTCATGACTCATATTGGCTAAAAACTGATTCTTTGTGGCGTTAGCTTGCTGGACTTCTTCCATTAATAGCTCTAGCTCTTCCGTTCTTAGTTTTACTTTTTGAGATAAATTACGCTTGAGCTTCGCCTGTGATCGGCTTCGATAAAAGAAAAAACTGATAACAATGAGTAAGATACTGCCAGATAACCATAATTGATAACGTTGCTGCGCCTGCTCAAACTCAAAGGTTTGAAGCTTTTCTTTTTGCATTAAATCGTTTACTTGAGCCATTAGACGGTCTGCGTTGGATTTAGCACGATATATTGTCATTTTTGCAGTCGCTTGCTCTCGCCCATTTTCATTATATTTAGCCAGCGAATTTCGTAATGTATTAACGGCATTATGCGTCTCCCCTTTTGACGCTAAAATGAGTGCATAGAGCGCACTGTTATGCATTTGTCTTTCAGGGTTTGTACTTTCAATGGCGAGTTGTTGGGATTTTTCAATAAATTTAACAGCGGATTCATGATTAGCGCGATAATAATTTACCTTAGCAAGCGCATAATAGGCGCCTGAAACAGCGTCAGTATTGTCAGTTTTCTCTCCGAGCGCTATCGATTCTTTTGCATGGCGCTCGCTCTTTTCGATCTTATTCAAATCCAAATAAACATTTGCAAGACTATTCGCAGCAAAAGCGACTTGAAATTCATTATCTTGCGCTTTCAAAGCGACATAGGCTCTATTAATGAATTCAAGCGCAGCCTCGAATTGACCAGCGCCTTGAAAAGAGCGCCCATACTCTAAATATGCGCGTGCTAGTCTTTCAGGTCGTTCCATCGTTTTTAGTTTTTTTATGACACTCGAAAAGATCGATATAGCGGTTTCGTACTGTTGTAAACGGTTGTAAAGAATAGCAATATTTTGTTGAACATCAATACTATCTAATGCACTTCCCACATTACTATATATTTCAGCCGCCTCTTCAAATTGCTTCACCGCTGACTCAAAATCATGCACAGCAGTCGTTGCCAAAGCCATATTATTTAGAACATGTGCTTGTTCAATCTTTTGATTAGTTTCTCGAAAATAGTCGAGTGAAAGTTGATAGTGCTGCATCGCATTTAATACATCATTTTTAAAAAAGTAGAGGATCCCTACAAATTTACTGGCACGTGCCTCTTGCTCACGCAATCCATATTGCTGTGACAATGCTAATGCTCGATGCGCATTATTTAATGCTCTTTTAGGCTGAGAGTTCGAATTATGAAGTTTTGCTAACGTACTATGTCCATGCACGTGTTCAATAGGCGTTAGGGTGACGTTCTCAATTATCTCCAGAGCTTGCTCAATAGCTTGTGCTTTATCGCTAGATTGTAGCAATGTATTAAATCGCGTCTCATTTTCAGTGTTAGCAGATGCTAACGACGAAAAAAATCCCCCTAACACCGCTATAAAAATTAATTTAGCAAACCGTTCCACAATAATTCCCTTTATTCATACTATTCGTTGCTGATTACTGCGTTTTGACTCGTTCAACAGCGGTTAACCACTGTTGATACAAGCCATTTCGTTGCGTCGCTAACATGGTTGGTGTAAATAGCTTATCTTGATGCCACAACTTAGATATTTGAGACAATGAATCAAAGATGCCAGCTTGAAGGCCTGCTAAATACGCGCAACCTAACGCGGTTGTTTCCATAATACTACAGCGACTAATATTAGCCCCTAAAATGTCAGCAAGAAACTGCATTGTCCAATCATTCTGGCTCATCCCACCATCAATTTGCAGCGACGTAGGTCTGACACCATCCGACTCCATCGCTTTTTGCAAATCTTTAGTTTGGTAACAAACCGACTGTAAGCCCGCGCTCACAATCTCTTTGATGCCTGAGTCTCGCGTTAAGCCAACAATGGCACCGCGTGCATTAGGATCCCAAAAGGGCGCCCCAAGACCTGTGAATGCAGGTACTAAAAATACACCATGATCGATAGGCGTTTTTTCTGCAATGGCCTGAGTTTCACTGACGTCCTTAATGAATTCTAGACCATCTCGTAACCATTGCACGGTTGCCCCCGCCATAAAGATACTGCCTTCCAGTGCGTAAGTTGTTCTGCCATTTAAACGATAAGCTACAGTTGATAACAAACGATTCGTCGATTGAATCGCTTTATCACCTGTATTGAGCATTAAAAAACAACCCGTACCGTAAGTGCTTTTCGCCATCCCCTTTTCAAAACACGTTTGTCCAAATAACGCCGCTTGTTGATCGCCAATCATCGCCGTAATAGGGATCGCCTGCCCCAAAATAGCAGGATCTGTTACGCCAAAATCATCTGCACTGTCTTTTACTTCGGGTAAAATAGCTTTTGGAATGTTAAATAACGCGAGAAGTTCGTCATCCCAACATTGGTCATGAATATTAAACATTAGCGTACGCGAGGCATTAGTGGCATCAGTTGCGTGTTGGTGCCCTTGAGTAAGATGCCAGAGCAAGAAGGTGTCGATGGTGCCAAACGCCAGTTCACCGCGTTCAGCGCGTTTACGAGCCCCTTCTACGTGATCTAAAATCCATTGTAATTTACTCGCGCTAAAATAAGGATCAAGTAACAAACCTGTTTTAGCGGATACGGTCGTTTCATAACCTTGCTCAACTAATTCTCGGCATTTTTCACCTGTTCTTCGATCTTGCCAAACAATCGCGTTATATATAGCTTCGCCAGTGTTTTTGTCCCATACCACCGTAGTTTCACGCTGATTAGTAATTCCAACACACCTGACATTACAAGCGTCGACTTGCGACTTTGCCATGACATCTTTTGCACATTGCACCACAGTCGTTAGAATATCGTTAGGCTTATGCTCTACCCAACCATCTTGAGGAAAGTGCTGTTCAAACTCAGTTTGCGATTTAGCAACAACCTTACCTTGGTCGTCAAACAGCACCGCGCGAGAACTCGTTGTTCCCTGATCGATTGAGAGGATAAAATTAGACATATCAGTGACATAGTAATTAATAAAAACTGCGTATTACTTTACCATGCATTCTTAATGTTGTCTGAGAATATCCGTATTAAAAATAAGCAAATTGTAAATTTCTATGCGCTTATTTTAGAGCTTATCGTATGAACTAAGAAGTACTTCAATCAACCAATTCAATATCTAAACTTTCAAGCAGTCCGATGGATTCAAAGCGACTAAACTTAGCATTTCTAATCTTATTATTATAGATATCAATAGTATAATTAGTGGCTCCAGAAAAGTCTGCACCACTAATATTTGTTTGCGAAAAAGTACTATGTGAAAAATCAGTATTCATGAAACACGCGGAGCTCAAATCCGCTTCCCCAAAATCAACATGAATTGCTTTGCAATTTTCAACGAGTATTTCATTCAGCACCAACCCGTAAAAAGAACTGTCGTTTAATAAACATTCTTTGAATTTAATTGGCGCATTAAAGACAAGCCTTTGCCACGCAGCTCGTGTCCAGTCGACACCAATGATTTTTGAATCATTAAATGAAACGTCTGAGAAGCTACTATAATCAAGGTTCATTAAGCTGAGGTTACAATGATTAAATTCACAGTCGACAAAACGGCAATGTCGAAAGGTCGTCTCGTTAAAACTGCATCGATTAAAAGTACAGCCATCGAATTCGATGGCATTTAACTCCATATTCGAGCAATCTATTCCCTCAAAAATTTCTGAAAAATACTCGCTCTTCTCATTTAGATTCAATATTTCACTCCTAAGTGAACCGTTTAAGATCTATATGATATTATCAAGATTGATACATGACTAAAAATAATAATAAGGAGGGGCTTATGCCCGATATCAATATATTAGCAACGCTCGTTGCTGCAGTAAGTAGTTTTTTTCTCGGCGGATTGTGGTATTCACCTGTACTCTTTGGCAAAACATGGATGGCAGAAACGGGTGTTAAAGGGGATGAGCAACACCCAGGAAAAGTTTTTGGTACTGCCTTTGTGTTTACGTTAATTTCCGCTTTTGTATTCGCTTGTCTATTAGGCCCTGCACCTGAACTGATGCAGTCAATCAAATTCGGGCTATTAGTTGGTATTGGTTTTGTCGCAGCCAGTTTTGGTATCAACTACCAATTTAGCAATAAAAGTTTTCACTTATTACTGATAGATGCTGGTTATCACTGTGGTCAATTTGTTATTTACGCAGTAATTTTAGGATTGTGGCATTAACTAAAACTAAAAAGCCCTCACTTCAAATGAGGGCTTTAAATGGCAATCAACACTAAAGATCTCTATTAAGCGTTATTTTTCTCTTGTGCTGCTTTTTTAACAGCAACTTTTTGTTCACGGCGATCATTGATAATGTTTTTCACATCACCACCGATGTGGTTTTCACCGCGCTCTTCCGCTAACTGAATTTGACGCTCACGTTCTGCAAAACGAGCTCGTTGCTCATCAGTCACTTGGTCATGGCAGCGATGACAGCTTACGCCTTTGACGTAATGTTCGCTTTTCATTTCTTCTTCCGTTAATGGGAAACGACACGCGAAACACTGATCATATTGACCTTGTTCTAAATCGTGATTTACGGCAACACGGCCATCAAAGACGAAACACTCACCTTCCCACATTGATTCTTCTTTTGGTACATCTTCAAGATATTGCAGGATACCGCCTTCAAGGTGGTAGACTTCTTCAAAGCCTTGCTCTTTCATGTAAGCAGTTGATTTCTCACAGCGAATGCCACCAGTACAAAACATAGCGACTTTCTTATGCTTCGTATTGTCTAGGTTCTCTTTTACATACTGCGGAAATTCACGGAAGGTTTCGGTATTAGGATCCAGTGCGCCTTTAAAGGTACCGATTTCAACTTCATAGTCATTACGTGTATCAACAAGAACAACATCAGGATCTGAAATCAATGCATTCCAATCTTGTGGTTTAACGTAAGTACCTACCACGTGATTAGGATCGATACCTTCAACGCCCATGGTTACAATCTCTTTCTTGAGTTTAACCTTGGTACGTTGAAATGGATTTTCATCGTTATAAGACACTTTATTTGAAATAGGATTTAAACGCTCATCGCTATGCAGGAAGTTAATTACCGCATCAATACCAGCTTCAGGGCCAGCGATAGTGCCATTGATGCCCTCTAACGCTAATAACAGCGTGCCGCGAACATCATTAGCTTCCATAGTAGCCAATAACGGCTCGCGAATAGCTTCAAAGTTTTCTAAGCGCACAAATTTGTACATGGCGCATACATGTATTTTTGACATATTTTCTTTCCCATTGAACGAGCTGGATCGTAAATCCAGTGCTGTAGACATTCGTAATTCATTCACGAACAACATAATTATTACAACTAACGGTTAAGGCTAATTGCCTTTAGTCCCGTTATTAGATGCCTTCAAGAATATTTATGTTAGGGAAAAAATCATGGATGATTTTTTAGATTTTTGCGCATGGATGCGCATAAAAATCGGCCCGTAAAGACAGAAATATTTTTGAAGATCAGCAGCTAATCTTCGGGTCGCCTTTCTTTTGGTTACTTTTCTTTGGCGAAGCAAAGAAAAGTAACTGGTGTGCAATAGAATCATCAAACGTTTCATACTACCCGTCAAAAGCACACCAAAAATCAAACAGCGACATGACCTTCGAATTGCGGCGCGCAGTATAGCAAATCTAATTAGCCACAGACAAACTTTAGGCTAAAATTGAGAACCAACTTACGAACTGCATGACAACATTGAACAACCTACTTTATCCCTCGCCCAATCAGGACGTTTCTTCGCATAGCGTTCAAACTCAGGTTGCTCGTCGTAAGGGTAACGCAATAGTTTTTGTAGGCGATGAATTTCACTGTAATCACCTTGCTGTGCGGCATCAATAGCTTGTTGTGACAAGTAGTTTCGTAATACGTATTTAGGATTAACGCTGTTCATTTGAGAAACTCTTAGTTCATCACTGCGATTATCTTGAATCACTCGTTGTTGCCACTTTTCAAGCCAAGCAGCCATTTGTGATAAGTAAGTTTCACTAAGCTCCTCTTGTTGATAATAAGCCTCTTTTAATATGTCTAACCAAGTGGCTGAATCACTTAATACTTGTGATAAATCTAACTGAGCAAGCTGGCGATAAAAGATGCTCATGTCCGTTTCAACAAGGCTAAGCAGCGCTTCAAGTGACTCAAATAATGCTAAATCTTCAGCATCTTGATAACCTTTCAAGCCTAGCTTCTGCGCCATCATTTCTCGCCATGCTAATTGATAGTCATCGGCAAATTGATTGAGGAGCGCTTCAAGTGGCGGCGCTTCTTCCACCAGCGGATAAATAGCATTGGCAAGTTGGAATAGATTCCACTGGGCAATTTCACCTTGGGTACCAAAGCGATAGCGTTTATGTTGTCTATCAGTCGTATTGGGGGTGAAGTTAACATCAAAATCATCAATCCAGCCATAAGGACCGTAGTCGATAGTTTCGCCGACTATCGACATATTATCGGTATTCATTACCCCGTGAACGAAACCAACTCGCTGCCAGCCAACAACCATTTTACAGGTGCGCTGGCATACCTCTTCAAACCAACGCAGGTAAGTTTCTTTACCAATAGCTTTATCTTGAGATGACTGTTCTTTTTCAAGTAAATGGGGAAAATCAGCAGCGATGGTGTGATCGGCCAATGCCTTTAACAACTCTGTATCTTGCCTAAAAGCGGGCAGTTGAAAGTGTCCAAAGCGGGTAAATGATGACGATACTCGGCACACTACGGCACCGGGTTCGAGCGCAGCGTTGCCGTTATACATCATATCTCGCATCACTTCTTCGCCAGTTAAACTCAATGATAATGCTTTGGTGGTTGCGATACCTAAATGCTCCATCGCTTGGCTGCATAAAAACTCACGTACTGAGCTACGTAAAACAGCTAAGCCATCACCACTGCGAGAATATGGCGTAATACCGGCTCCTTTGAGTTGTAAAATACGATGTTCACCTTTTGGCGTTACCAACTCGCCCAAATTAATGGCACGGCCGTCACCAAGTTGACCAGCCCAGTTACCAAATTGATGGCCACCGTAATTCATTGCATAAGGGGCCATGCCGTCTAAAATCGCATTCCCTGCAACAACGTCGCTAAATAGCGGGTCGCTGAGATCTTTATCTTCAAATCCGAGTTCACCAGCAAGTGCTTCATCGATAGCAATAACCTTAGGCGCCGCAACCTTGGTGGGCATAACAAAAGAATAGGCTGCGTTATGTACCTGACGCGTAAACTTTTCTGGCTCTTGGTCGGCTGGTAAATTATTCACAAAGCGGTTGTCAAAGGTGAATTTCGATTGAAGTAATGACACGTGATTCTCGATAAATTACAAATTAATGCCATCAGTATACCCGTTAATGTGTACTGAAAAATCCGTAAAATAATTGGGGATAAAATTTATCAAAAAATTCAATAGCCCCTAATTGACTTTATTTTAATCACCCTGCAATATGGTCTTATTAATATTTGAAATTATTACCAAAACAATGAAACCATCTATCGCTTTTACATCGCTAATCAATTCATGCTGGCTATCAGTCAGTGTGATGATGTGCCTGTATAAGCGACTTGATTAGTTTCCATATTATTTTATTCAAGCCGCAGCCTACCTACTGCGGCTTTTTTGTTTCTACATCAATGCTCCAGGCAGTTAGGCTTCGATAACAAAAGGAAGCCACCTATTATGAAAGTATCTATTTGCTATCTCATTGTCATTGCTATTTGGTCAACAACACCGTTAGGCATAGTGTGGAGTAGTGAAAGCGTGTCGCCTACGATGGCTGTTATGTTACGAATGATAATAGCCGCAGTATTAGGCACTGCAATTTTAGTTATTTTGCGCATAAAACTGCCTGTTTCAAACACCGCATTTAGACTCTATGGTTATTCAACGCTCGGCTTGTTTGGCGGAATGACTTGCGGCTATATGGCATCAACTTATGTGACTTCTGGCTTTATGTCACTGGTATTCGGCTTGTCACCTATTTTTACAGGGTTACTAGCACGCAGAATACTTGATGAGCCAGCCTTTGATAACAGTAAAAAACTGGCAATGGTTGTTTGCTTAGCAGGGTTAGCAATTGTCTGCTGAGACAAGCTCTCATTAAGCGGCGATAGCTATATCGGTATCTTATTGCTGTTAGTTGCGATGTTCTTTTTTAGCCTCAGCGGTGTATTGGTAAAAAGTGTCAACATTAGTATTCATCCACTGGCGACAACACTAGGCACGCTATATTGTTCACTGCCATTATTTTTCTTTGCTTGGCTGATAACTGATGGGCAGTTCAATGCCCATCAGTGGAGTGTTCGTTCGTTAGCATCCATTGCCTACCTTGGTATCTTTGGTTCATTAATAGGATTGATTGCTTATTTCTTTGTCTTGCAACGATTAGCCACCAGCACCGTTGCATTATCAACATTAATAACGCCCAGCTTTGCCATCGCTTTAGGCGCAATTTTTAACAATGAGCGGATCAGTCATCAGCTGATTATGGGTGCTTTGTTAATTACCCTTGGGTTGGGAATTTACTTTTGGGGGAAACGATTTTCATTGCAACGTATTAAGTTGTAGCGCATCATTCCTAACAATTTACTTGTGTTAGGAATGATTGTGAAAAAACTACTTTTAGCATGCACTTTTTTGCTACTCAATGCATGTGCAACGGATTCGGAAAAACAAACATTAGAAACGGCTCAAAAGCCTTATGTATTGCTTATTTCACTTGATGGATTCCGTTGGGATTATGTTGACAAATACAAACCGGAGTTTATCTCAACATTTGCTAAAGAGGGCGCAAGTTTAACGTCAATGCGTCCTTCTTTTCCTACTAAGACATTTCCAAATCATATCAGTTTGGTTACTGGCTCTTATCCACAACATCATGGCATTGTTGCCAATAAATTTTACGCACCAGATCTCGATAAAACTTACTACATAAAAGATTTTGAGGCCGTTACTAACTCAGATTTTTACTTGCGTAAACCATTGTGGGTAATTGCAGAAGAACAAAATGTACGCGCAGCAAGCTACTTCTGGCCAAGTTCTGAAGCAAAAATAGCTGGCATTCGCCCAAGTTTTTATAAAAAGTATGAGCATTCACAACCTCACCAACAACGCATCGATGGGGTTTTAGCATGGTTACAACTCCCAGAAGAGCAACGACCACAACTCATCACAACCTATTTCCATGATATCGATAGCGCAGGCCATGAATTTGGCCAAGATTCACCAGAATTAATCGCCACCATAAAAACGGTCGACGACGCAATAAAACAGCTGGTTGAAAAAGTGCGTACCCTTGATATCGACGTCAATATTGTGATTGTTTCTGATCACGGCATGGATGACTATCCAGCAGAAAATTATGAGTACATTCCAGCGTGGGTCAAAGATGAGTTTAAAGTTGCTGCCGCCAATACCATAGTGCATTTGTACCACAATGAAGATAGCAAGATAACAACAGAGCAAGCACTGGCGAATATTCGCCAGCAAGCCAAGCACTACCAATGCCATCTATACCAAGAAGTACCAGCCAAGTTTAATGCGTCCAAATCACAACGTATGGGTGACATCACTTGTTTTGCTGATAAAGACTGGGCCATTGGTTTCAACGGCCGCACCAGCCATGGCGATCACGGCTGGAGCCAGTTTAATACCACAGATATGGATGCAATATTCTACGCACAGGGCCCTGCTTTTAAGAAGAGTTATCAGATGGATACAGTAGAGAATGTCAACGTTATGCCGCTATTGGCACACATTCTCGGTGTTAAAATCACAACACCAATTGACGGAAAACTTGAAAAGATGCAACCGCTTTTAAAACAATAACGTGCTACGAATATTCCAGTTATTAACGCTGGAATATTCAAATTAAACTCTTGCGTTATTCTTCACGCTAGTTACTCGACATTAACTGTTCAATAGACTAAATTAAGCGTTCACTTTCATGGTGTGTGATGTCTTCACCTGAGATATTACAGGAGTGTCCATTAGCTATATTCCAGGAGTTAATAACGACGACAGTCCTCTAATTTTTCTGAGGATAACACCATGGCAACATCAACACTTCCTAATATCGTTATTATTGGCGGCGGCGCTGGCGGACTTGAACTGGCCACGCAATTAGGACATAAACTAGGGAAGAAAAACCGAGCAAATATTTTACTGATAGATAAAAATCGTAGTCATATCTGGAAACCACTGTTACATGAAGTGGCGACGGGCTCTCTTGACTCAAATTTAGATGGCGTAGTTTACAGTGCACATGCAGCTAAACACGGATATCGATTCCAACTTGGCACTTTTTGCGACCTAAACACCGATACAAAAACAATTACCCTTGCGCCGCAGTTTGAACAACAGCAACAAATTTTACCCTCACGAGAAGTGAATTTTGATCATCTAGTTATTGCGATAGGCAGTGTTAGTAATGATTTCAATACGCCCGGAGTCAAAGAACACTGTTTCTTTTTAGATTCGCATAAGCAAGCTGACCGTTTTCATGGTGCCCTGCTCAATGCGTTTACGCAAATTCATCAAAATACACAAGATGCTCAGCTCGATGTCGCCATTGTTGGCGCAGGTGCCACCGGTGTTGAATTATCAGCAGAGCTTTATCATGTTGCTGACCTGCTCAAGGTATATGGTTTGAGTAATATGACGAGTGCTAAGCTCAATATTCATTTAATTGAAGCTGGCCCGACAATTCTTCCCGCACTGCCGCCACGTATTAGTCAAAGCGCTAAAGATGAACTTGAAAAACTCGGTGTTAATGTGATGGAAAACACCCGCATTGCCAAGGCAAGCTCTGAGGGCTTTATTACTAGTGAAAAAATACTTATCAACGCCGATTTAATGTTATGGGCCGCAGGCGTTAAAGCACCAGACTTTATTCGAGAGATCGATTGTTTTGAGCTCAACCGGGCTAATCAAATTGTTGTTAAGCCGACATTGTTAAGCTCAACCAACGATGATATTTTTGTCATTGGCGATTGCTGTGCTTGTGAGTTACCAGATGGAAAGTTTGTTCCGCCACGAGCGCAATCAGCACATCAAATGGCAAGCTGCGTCGAGTCAAATCTCATCAACAAACTCAACAACAAACCCTTAGAAAATTATCGCTATGTCGATTATGGCTCACTCGTTAACTTAAGTCGTTTTAGCACCGTTGGCAGCTTAATGGGCAACCTCACTAAACGCTCAATGTTTGTGGAAGGTAAAATTGCGCGCATCATGTATATTTCGTTGTATCGAATGCATCAACGTGCCATTCATGGCACGTTGAAAACAATAGGCTTATGGTTTGCTGAAAAGATAATGCGAGTTGTACGGCCGCGAATGAAGCTACATTAATCAGAGTCAGTTTGTTCAACATTAATGGCAGAACTGCCTGGTTTTTCTATTAATGTTGGCGGTTTTCGGGATGGTGGTGCAACTTGTTCTCGTACTTCAAACAATTCACCGTCGATCTCCAGCGCCTTATAGCGAGTCGGTTTTGCTGTAATTAACTGCTGTTTAAACATATCAACAATACCAATGGCTTTGTCTTCATCATAACCAATTCGAATTCTTCCGCTTCTAAGCCATTTACCATCACGCTGATCAAATACCAAAAGATCATCAGAGCCAATCGCATGCAGTAAAATTTCTAAATCTTCATCATAATCCACATTAAATGGGATGAAATAGCACATTTTATCTCGGCATGTATTCTGATTTAAATCACTGCTTTCTATAATTCTCATTAATTCTTCATCAGACCAGAGAGAGTCACCAACCCAAGAATATTGATAAGGTTTCGCTGTTAACCCTTCTTTGAGCTCCCACCAATTGTACTTATCTGTCGCAGAGCTGAGTGCTTGATAGTATTCAGATAACTCAATATGCTGCGGATGTTTCCCGCTTTTTACATAGTCCGTAAGAGCGTCTTTTCCTCGCTGCCCTAAGTCGAAATAAAACAGTTCGTAAGCAAAGCCTTCGACGCTTACTTGCTGCTTGTCTAGCCGTAATAATTGGCTTTTTATTGTGACTGATACGGGGTTTAACCACGGATTATGACTCATTACCAGCAGAGCAATGACGCAACCAGTTGCGATGACATTAGTACATTTTAACCAGACAAAATTACGTGCTCTCTCTCGCAGTAGTCCAAGATATGGCACCGTATAAAATGCCATAACAACAACGATTAACGCCAAATAAACACGCGGCACTGTCCAGCCATATTGCGCGATTCTAAGATAAGAAGAATAAGCTGCAATAAGCATTAAAACAGTTAATGCAACAATATTAATATAAATAAGTGTGCGCCACACTTTATTGCTAGGTAACGAAAGGCGCAACGTAGATGCTTGAGGTAAACTCGCACCATTTATTAATAAAATATTGGCGAACACCAACACCAAAATAAGCGGTGTCGCAACGCCTGTTCCCCAAACATTATTGAGGCCAGTAAAAGCAACACTAGTAACAAAACTCAATGTTAGTAATGTCACTAAAGGTAAGAGCAAACCACACATGCTTAGTAGTAATCGTTTTAAATTATCAATGATATTAAAATGAGAGTGCGCCGCATGAATTCCGATACCAAAAACGCAACCAAGCACTGGCCATGCGAACCATTTATTTGTAAATAACTCTTCAAAAAAATCAATCCCGATGACTTGGAATAGCTCCCACCACAACGCCAGTACTAACCAAACCGCTAATGCAGTTAGCCATCCAAATGCAACAATAATTGCATTACACCAAGCGTGAGAAAATAAAGATTGATAGCTATCGCTCATCCATGATTGATACGTACTATGCCCTTGACTCGCCAGTTGTACAAAGGGAAGAATTAGGTAAGCGACGACGACAAAAATTACGCCCCAAATTCCCTGATAACTGGATTTGATATCATCAAGAAAACAAAAGCCGAAGAAACCAAAGATGGCAAAATAACCAATCAGCATCATCCACGCCGTTTTTGTCGATTGTCCGCTTATTTTCATCAAGTTAGGCGACAACTGCATAAATAACAATGCCCCCCAAAGTGACATCGTCGCGGTGATGAGCAACACTTTATCTACACTGTCATTGTCATCAAGCGTGATAAACAGAGCGATAATAACTCCCTGAATAAGGCCGATAAGTGCATTCATATTTAGAAAATTTTTCACTGTATTCCCTTCAATTGATATCGTGAGTTCGCAATATATACTTTATAAATTAACACAAGCCAAAGCCATCGCTTAGAAAATTGCGTATACTTAGCATCAATAAGACATTATCAATAACTAAGCGACTTATCTCATGGCATATTTCCCTCTTTCTCAACACCCAAAAGCTTGGGTATTTCAACATGAAAATATCCCTATTAGCGACGATGATTTAAGCAAAATAAAACCCATGGAAGCTCAACGTGCAACTACATTTTGGAATACCTTTGTAAGTAAGCAAGTTGATCACCCAGATTTTTTCAAAAAAGGCGATTGGCCATTCAATCCTAATACTTGGTCAGATCAAGGAAAGTGGGAAGCACAATGGGAAAGCGACGAAGACACGCTACCAGAATCAATTATTGAGCATCTAGCTTGGCCCAGTAACACTGTTGTATATTACTGTAATGACCGTAAACAAGTTATTGAAACAACGTGGGATGTATTTCAACGGACTTGGAAAAACTTTTTATTTATGGATGATGGTCCGCTCTTGATTGGTAAAAAACGCGATCAAGTGGTGCAATTTATGTCTAATGGAACATTTAGGATCGGCAACAAGAACTCTCTCTAATAATAATTTCGCCATGTTCCTCGAGTAACATGGCGCAAATCATCTTCAATGCACCGCATTTTCTTTAGCCGCCGCGTTAAGTTTTTTAGCAACCTCAGAAGCCGTTTCATCTGATAATAAATCCAAGACAGGCATTGGTCTTGCGAAATAATACCCTTGCATATAACGACAACCAAGTTGCTGTACAATCGAAACTTGTTCAATATCTTCAACACCTTCAACTACGCAATAGCTATTAATATTATCTGCAAGATTAGCAATCGTTTGAACGATTGCCCGACTCTTAAGATCAGTGGTTATTTCACGAATAAAACATTGATCGATTTTGATGACATCAATTGGAAATTGATTGATATAGGTTAGTGATGAATATCCGGTACCAAAGTCATCTAAGAACAATCTAAATCCTGCATCTTTGAGTTTATTTAACTGACGTTTAGCATTCTCCGTATCATCGATTAATACTCCTTCAGTAATTTCTAGTTTCAATCGGCAAGGAGACACCTTTGCTTCATCGAGAATACTCAATAACTTGTTTACCATACCCGGCTGACTAATGTGTAACGCTGACAAATTAATGGATAAATAGCGATCATCAATCAACCAATCCTTCAATTCTCTCAATGCTTTTTCTAAAGCTAATTCAGTAACCTCAACAATTTTCCCAATATTCTCCGCCAACGGAATAAATTCTGCTGGTGAGACCATTTCACCGTGATTAAACCAGCGCAATAATAATTCAACGCCTCTAATGTTTTGCAACTTAACATCAACAATAGGCTGATAGTAATTCGTTAGTGCATTTTCTTTTATCGCCCATACAAATTCATTTTCCAACAAGACACGCTGTCTAATTTGTACATTCATTTCTTCGGTGAAAAAACGATAACAATTACGCCCTCGTTGTTTAGCGTGCAACATGGCAATATCAGCATTTTGAATTAAATCATCACAATTTTCTGAATCTAATGGGTAAAATGCCATACCGATTGAGCAGCTAATATGAATTGTTTGATTTTCAAGTTGGTACGGTTTTGCCAAGCTCTCAATGAGTCTATCAGCATAACGACTCACTCGTTCAGGCTGAACAATGCCATCTAACATCACGATAAACTCATCGCCACTTTGACGACCAACACTATGCTTGTCTCCAACAACTTTACGCATTCGCTGGGCTACTTCTTTCAATAACTGATCACCAACAGCATGACCATAAATATCATTAACTTGCTTAAAACGATCCAAATCGATAAAGAGCAAGGCAATGGCAGTATCATTTGCGTGATTAATAGATTGTTCAATTCTATCTCGAATTAGTGTTCGGTTAGCCAGATGGGTTAGCGGATCATAATTAGCTAAATATTTTAGCTCTTCTTCTACTTCTTTTTGCTTGCTCAGATCTGAAATAACAATAACGTAATTATCAACTGATTCTTCACCAATAGCTGATATTGAGATCAGCACTGGAATATCAAACCCTGCGGGCACAGTCAACACTTCTTCTGAGATTAATTTTTTGTTAACAGCCAACGCTTTAATGCTTGAAATATAGCCATTAAGCTTTTCTTCACTCAATACATTATTAATAATCTGCTGACTTAACACTTCACCGTCTTTTAAGAATCGTTTATTAAAGGCTGGATTAGAAGCAACAGGCGTCAAATCTTTATCAAGGATAAGCAGCCATTCATTCATTTTCTGTAATGCATGCCCGTATAACTGAGCTTGTTGCTCATTAGATTTTGTTGCAGTTACATTCGTATAAGTACCCGTAAAAACGTGATTTCCAACATGGCTATTTGTAAAACATGCTTTTCCTAAATCACGATACCATACCCATTTATTATCACTATTTCGGATCCGATAAAGCACATCCCATTGCAATAATTTCCCTGCAATAAATGACTCCCATAAAGGCCCTAACTCTTTACTGTCTTCTGGATGGATATAGGCAAAAAAGTCTGTTATTTGCATGTTATCAGAAACGTTATGACCTAGTTCGGTTAGTCTATTTTGTATCGATTCTCCCGTTGCATGATTGTAAAACCAGATTCCACTACTACTTGCTTCTAATGCTAACTCAGCCTTTTGTTTTTCCAATTGCATATCATCAAGCGCTGCTTGTAATATCGATTGTTGTTTCACTCTGCGAATATAAAAGGTCGTAAATACAGAGATTACTAACACGATGTAGATCATGTACGCGATGGGCGATAACCAAGGGTTATAATTGACCGTAAAATTAAAAGAGGCGGGGGCGGTTATTTCACCTGTTATCGGTGATTTAGCCCAGACAGTAAATGTATAATTCCCAGGGTTTAGTCGATTAAACTCGATTGAGTTTTGAGAAAAATCATCGTATAAGACGTCACTTTCTCCAGTGAGAGATATTTTGTATTTAACATCCTTTTGTAATGCATAATTGAAGTTTGAAAATCTAAATTTAATGCCATAATCATCATGTGCTAATGCCAAGTGAGTGTTACGCAGTTCCCCAATCAAATGCGTTTTCTTTTGAGAGGCGACTTCAACACTTAAAATACTCACAGGCATCTCTTGTACATTTTTCTCCTCAAAATTATCTGCATCAAATGTTATTAACCCCGCCGCGGAGTTAAACGCCAACTTGCCATTATTTAACTTTCTAGCGACGTTATACACTTCGTTACTGACAAGCCCTTGTTTTGTTGTGTAGTGGCTAATTTTCTTAGTGCTACGTTCAAGCTCAAATAGCCCTGATTGGGAGCTTATCCATAGGTTTTTATGCTCATCTTCGATAATGCCATATACACGTATATCACTGAGTCCATGTTCTTTGTTAAGTGTTCTAACAACTCGATATTCTTTATCAAGTTCAACGACACCCAAACCATTGATAACGAGCCAAACATGCCCATCCGATGTTTTTACCCAATCACTGACATATTTATAGTCATGAATATGAAATTCTTCAATTTGAAATACAACCTTATAGGTATTTTCAATAAAATTGTAATCAATCAGGCCACCTATGGTCGCAAGAAGCACACTATCCTTTCCAGACAAACTTGGTAAAAACGTCGCTGAGCCTTCCGGTTTAAAGTTGGCATTTAACGTGTCTAATGAACGAATTTCATTGCGGGTAACATCTAATAAGAAGTGCCCTTTCGAACTGATAAATGTAAATTTATCATCGGCTACCTGCTCCACGCCATAAGGATAAAGTAAACGAAACTCCTCGTTAACTTTCGGTGATAACGATGAAATCGCGATATTTTTTTCTTTCAGATCAAAGAGGGATAATCCGTTACCATGCCACATCCACATCTTGTTATTCTTAATTGGAAATAGCTTGAAAATTGTGTGTTGGCCAGCTAAAGCTTTATCATCAGCATTCACAAAAAAAGATTGAGTTTCGTCTTTAACACTGTCAATTCTATTTAATCCATTTTCTGTCGCTATCCAATAAACGCCATCGCTTGATTCAAGATAATCATAGACAACAGAATTCGTTAACTTTAACTTTGATAAACGACTATAACTCGAGAAATTTCGCACTTTTGGATCAAAAGTAAAAACCCCTTGAATTTGTGAAGACAACCAAAATAATCCGCTGTGATCTAGATAGATATTTTTAATACTATTATTAGTGATTAACGGATTAACATCGGAGTACTTTACTAAATGGTTAATTTTCTTTGCGTTTTTATCATAAGTATATAACCCACGCTGAGTACCAATAAATAACTCTGTTCCGTTGTCAATGATCTCCCAAATATTGAGTTCTGGAACAATGACGTTCTTGGGTTTCTTAGTGATAAGATCAAATGAATAAAGCCCTTGTACAGTCCCGATTAATAACCCGAGAGATGGATCATGAAGAAAGGCCTTTACGTTAATATTATCTCGAGTTTTCACCACTGATGCTGGTAAGTGCTCTAACGATACAACGCGTTTAGAGGTCATCTCATACAACCTCAAGCCTCGAGTGGTTGCCATATATAACGAGTCGTTATCTAAAGTGAGGGCCCTAATCGCCTGCTCATCATTTCCCATGCTATAACGGACAACATAGGATGTTGACTGTCGATTATACTCGACAAGGTGCTGACCTATCGCAAACCACAGTGCATTATTCTTCTCCAGCACAAAATCAACAGATAAGACATCATCACTGACTTCGGCAAGTCGCCCAGAAAATATTTGATTAGCTGCTAAGGTTTTAGTGTTAAGTAAGTAGGCGCCATTATAATAGGTACTCACGAATAATTCGCCGGATTCTAGTAGAGCAAGATGCACTATCCCGTCACTTGCAAAACTATTATTGGGTCCTGGAATTTGCTCAAACTCGTATCCGTCGAATCTATTTAACCCAAATTCGGTTGCAACCCAAATATAGCCATTGCTATCCTGCAATGTTTGATTAACTAGACTTTGTGATAATCCCTCTTCAACGGAATGATTGATGAGATAACGGCTAAATTCCGCCGCTCCAACACTAAAGGAGAGAACAAGGGAGAACAAGGTATAAATGACATGTTTATAATTCATAAATTATCTTATAAATGATTACCCTATCCACTGGGTGTTACATTTTGTTACGTCCTTACATTAGTTATATCTTATTTATGTTTTTTTACCAACAGGTTTAACTTATTTATTACAAATAATATTTTTAAATACTAAAGAGGTAGATTATTGTATTGCTTTAGGATTCAACAGCTTAAATAGTTGCATATTTTTACAGCACTTTGTTCTTATTTACCGATGGATAAACAACCATTAGAATTTAATATCCCCCACTGTTAAGGAGCGTTTGATGAACTTTTCAATCAATCAAACTTCGTCACTTAGTTTTATCGAGCAAGCGCAAAAAAAGCGCGAAGAGCAGACGGAAAAACTCGCTTCAGGACTAAAAATCAACCAAGCGGCAGATGATGCAGCGGGTTTACAGATTTCTAATCGTCTGACCTCACAAATCAATGGTTTAAATCAACAAGCTGTTAATTCACGCGATCAAATTAATCTTAATGATGTGGCTTCGGCGCAATTATCATCAATTACGAACAATCTGCAACGCGCTAACGAATTAGCTGTTCAATCAGGCAGTCCATTGTCTGACAACTCTGCGATTCAAGGAGAGTTAGATCAACTATCAGGTGAAATTAACGCGGTAGCTGGTCAGGCATTGGGTAATGATAGTTTTATTTCAGGTCTTGATGCTGGTGACACAGCTGGTTCTCTCGCCGCAATTGAAACGGCATTAGCAAGTGTTGGTGAGCAAGCCTCTAGTTTAGGCGCGCAATCAAATGGCTTAGAAAGCCAAATCAGTACCTATGAAGTTACAAGCACCAATAGTAGTGCTGCCCGTTCTCGTATTCGTGATACTGATTTTGCACAAGCCACTGGCGAGCAACAAAAGAATGATATTTTGCTGCAAGCCTCACTAAGTATTCAAAAAACAGAAGAAGAACGTAAGGGACTATTATTCAATCAAATGGTTTAGTGCTTTTGTTCTGAACTCGTTGGATAGCCAAACAATGCCTTATACCTAGCGCGCCACGATGTGGCGCGTTTTGTTTGTTTAAACAAATGAATCCACTGATGAAAGCTAATCTTAATCGGATTATCACTATTTAACTGACCGACAATACCAAATTCACAAGGTACTTGTTCATCCTCTTCAACATATGTCCCAAACAATTTATCCCAAATAATTAACACACCCGCATAATTGCGATCGATATATTTCGGATTGATAGCATGATGCACGCGATGATGAGACGGCGTGTTAAAGAGCTTTTCTATTAAGCCAAGCTTGCCAACGATCTTAGTGTGAACAAAAAATTGGAATGCTAAGTTTAAGGCAACTACCGCAAATACAACCTTTGGATCATAGCCAATCAAGATCATTGGCGTCCAAAATATCCACATACCTGCAATTGGATACATCAACGATTGTCTAAACGCCGTAGAGTAATTCATGTGGGTCGAGCTATGGTGAGCCACATGCGCTGCCCACATCCAATGAATGTTATGAGAGGCACGATGAAACCAATAATATAAAAAATCTTGCAATAAAAAGGCGACAAGCATAGTGACAAAAGAGACTTCAACATCCCACAAACGATATTCATAAAGCACGTAAAACCACGGCATTAATATCGCTAACGCAATAGCGTCAGTACCCTGATGCAATAGCGCCAATACGGTATTCGCTGCCGAATCTTTTAATTGATAGTTTTCGCGATATTTAAAGAATTCATAGCCAATAAACAGCCAAAAAATTGGGCTAATCGCTAGAAGAATTAATGCTACGTCCATTAAAGTGCTCCGCTAGTTTTGTAAGCCCATGGCTCATATCTTGATTAATTATTTTTTTAACGATAAAGCTCGGTTGCCACCACAGGGCCTGACAAGTGATGAGATAGTTGATTTTGCAACCATTATTACTTTCGATAATATGAATGCTGCCATAGTGATTTCTTACTGGCTTATTACCAATGATTCGATAGTGGATACAACGCTGTGTAACAGCAATCACCTCTTCACAAAACTTTTCACCGCGCATGGTAATTTCACGAATAAGCCCAACACCAGTGCTAGAGCTCGCAGGTTGTTTAACACTAAAGGAGCCATTAAAAAATCGCCCCAATTGCTCATGGTCTAACAACGCATTATGCACATCATCGGCACTGGCATTAATAGATTTTGTTAATGAAATAGTGAGCATCAATTAACCAATATTTAAAGAATAATAACCATAAAGATTATTGAATTTATGCTTGGCAAACTTGCCGTCTTGTGACAAGATTTTTGTCTTTAGACGACAACTCATCAACAAAACTAAAACTAACGATGAAAAACTCTACTTCAATAAGCTATTTCAGCGGCGTTTTAACCTTTCTTGAACAGCAAGGTGTTAATCGTGAGGATGCTCTCAATGCGATTAATTTTACTGAGTTTGATAGCTACGACGACTCGCAGCGTGTTTCATTGTCGCACTACTCTGATTTACTGGATTACGGTAAAGTGGCTTGCGACAATCCGCTATTTGGCTGCTACTTAGGAACGGATATCCACAGTGCTGACTATGGTGTTTTAGGTTTCCTAATAGAATCGTGTGAAAACCTAGGCAATGCTATTAACGATTTATTAAAATTTGATCGCATTGTCGCCAACATTGGAAATTGTGTATTTAGTCATAATTTAGAGCAAGCGAGTATTGCTTGGACACCTCATAATCAGTGTAGTGAGCAAGTCGTGTTAAGAAACATGGCGGCTTGGTTTACCACTACCACGCAACTCATCGGTTATACATTACCCCCGACAAGCGTCAGCTTTGTTCATTGCTACCCTAAAGAATTGCTAGTCAAGCTGAGTAAACTATTCAATTGCCCTGTGTATGGTGGTGCCAAAGTCAATAAAATCGATTTTCCGTTTGAGTTTCTTAATCTCGAATTTCGCAACGACAATCCACAAATTCACCAAGCGCTTATGGCGCTTTCTCAAGAACAATTGAGCAAGCTCAATGACAATGATCTCGCAAAAAATAGAGTCGCCGACCTGCTTAGTACCAAAATAGATTTGAATAACTGCACACTCATTCGGTTTGCCGCAGCGCTTCATGTATCACCACGAACACTGCAACGACAGCTCAAAGCAGAAAAACAACAATTCGGCGAGTTATTAGATAGCGAACGCCAACGGCGCGTCATCGCGCTCATAGGAAAGATGCCACTGGGAGATTTATCGCAGCAATTAGGGTTTAATGAACAAAGCTCATTGAATCGCGCCTTTAAAAGATGGTTTAACTGCACACCAAAGCAATATCTGGTAAAACAGGACGCAGGAAAACGAGCCGCACTATGAATATTTCATCATCACTCCTATTTTTCTTTAGCGCATTGGGTGCCTTCAATGGGTTGTTATTATCTGGTTATTTGATGTTTAACAAACCACGTACTGGGCACAATATCTTTCTCTCGTTATTATTACTCATGATTAGCGTGCGGATCACCAAATCAGTTTTCTTCTTTTTTAATCCTCAATTGGCTGGTGAGTTTTTACAAGTCGGATTAGCAGCGTGTTTTCTAATAGGTCCATTTCTTTATTGGTATTGCGCTAGCCAGCAACAAAAACTAGCTAATTTATGGTTGCCTTGGCAACTACAATTGGGCCTGTTAGTTGCTGTTGTTTTGACGACCCTTTGGTTAGTGCCTTATTCACGTAGCTCCCACGAGTGGCATGTTATCTTCATGGTAATTAACCGTATTTGGCTATGTTTTATCTTGCTATCTGCCTATCTGTTAAGGCCTATATTCATTGAATTATGGCAACAGAGAAAGCTCGAAAAGACTGACGATATAATCGCTATTAGCGTATTTGTTGGGGTTAGTTTGATTTGGCTAGCGTATTTCACATCCCGTTATACATCATATATTGCAGGCGCTTTGTCATTTTCGGTAGTGCTGTATTTCAATCTAATGTTTTTTGTTTTACGCCGAAGAGAACATGCTAAAACACCAGAAAAATACAGTGATAAAAAAATAGAAGATGAACAGGCGAATATTCATATTTTGCAATTAGAAACATTGATTACTCAGCATCGTTTATTTCAAGATGCCGGGCTAACTATCACCAAGGTAGCAAAGAAAATGGGGGTGTCGAGTCCCTATTTATCACAGCTGCTCAACGATAATATGAAAGTGACATTCACTCATTTCATTAACGAATACCGCATTGAACTTGCGAAAGAAATGCTACAAACAAATACTAAAAAAGTTGATGACATTGCTGATGAATGTGGATTTAATTCAACATCCACTTTTTATGCCGTATTTAAAAAGCATACGCAAATGACGCCATCTGTTTTTAGGAAAAGTACATTATAAAACAAAGATATATATTGCTGGCACTACACCGCCAGCAATGACCAACCAGCCACGCCGAAAGCGCCATGGACTGTATTTCCCCTTCACCATGAATAATGCAGATAACGAAAGAAAAATAAGTAATCCAGCATAAACATCAGAAAACGCAATCCACCCATTTTGTGCTTCGTTCAAATGCAGACGATTAAACTGTTTAAACACGTGACGAGGCCTAACATGTTCAAAAACGCCTTGTTGCTGAATAAAACTGTAGGTTAACGTACCGCCCTCTTCAAAGAACACCTTATAGATCTGTGGTGATTCCCAGTAGGTAGCACGAATACCTTCATCAATATTAAAGCTCGATAACAAAGCCTCATTGAGCACTTCATCTGACATTGTATTGGCTAACGTTATTTTTTGGGTTTGACGATCAACAATATAGTTTGGATTCCAATGACGTAAATGATTTAACGCGATACCAGAAATGGCAAAAACCAATGTCAGGCCAATGCAAAAATATCCAATATCACGATGTAATTCTCGATTAAGACGAAACCAGTTAATTCCCTGCTTTCTAGTCAAGAATCTTCACCCCAGTTGGCGACACTTGATACAGTGACATACCTGAGGTTACTGACGCTAAATCAAAGGTTTTTCCAGCGCGTTTAGCCAATGATGCTTTGTAACGCTGAGCTTGTTCTATATTCAACTTAATTTCTTTTAAATAACCCGTCGCTAGTGCTTTGCGCCCTTTTGCACTCATTGGAAATACCATATCGCCGTCGCGTACTTTAATACGTAATTTTTCAAAACGCGCGTCAGAGGCTAGGTTCATCCAACAACCGCGCTTTTCGCATACACCAACAATGGTTCCCGCAACTGTAACCTTCTTATCTACGTAATTTTGTGGTGATGCTAACAACGCTGAAATCTTTATTGTATCTTTTGCATCTACGGCTTCACCGAAGGTTAACGCCTTTGCATTAACTGTCGATACAAATAAAAGGGCCAATAAAACAGTGGCTAATAATGTGCGCATGAAACTCTCCGTTCATCTATTTAATTCCAGAACGAGTTTGTAACATGTTATGAGGCGTCTTTAAAGTCACGGCTAAATATAAATGGTAATTATTTGTGTTTGGTCGACTTGCGAGGCTATTTCAAGATTTCAAAGGTCGCTATTTCTTGAGGCGTCATCCAATGAATCTCACTTGCGGGTGCCGCATTTAAGGTATACCAATAAAATGACGTAGGGATTCCGATTTCTCTATAATATTCAATATACTTATCATGTTCTTGATGTGTCTTAAGATATTCCAATGCTTCTTTCTCTCCGTCGCTCCAAGAGTGAACACCTAATTTAGCCCCAGCTTCTATAGAACGGCTGACGCCCGCCAAAAACATATCTGTTCCACCTGAAGCCACCATACCGTCAGCCGGAATATGAGTTGCGACACCGTGCGCTCTGATCTCACGAGACGCTAATAAATTAATTTCATCATCCATTGAACCTGGAACATTAACCATCACAATACGCTTAATTTGCGGGTGACGTTTAAATAGATCTTGAATATCCTCTAAAGTATTACCGTAGATGACACCATTCATATACACGGTGTCGCTGTTGGCATTACCGTCTTTAAATGTAAATTTAGCCCCTTGTTCATTTTCAGACCACAAGATAAATTCTTGCATACTGGCGCAGCCGGAGACAACACTGGTTAGCGCGACAAATAAACCAATCAAGGTTAAACGATATAAAGATTTCATAAGGACATTCCTAACAATAAGCGATATCTCATTATCTAATAATCAGTCACCGATAAATGTAAGAAAGTGTCTAAATAATGTAGGCAATGAAACTACATTGCCTGTTTAAGTTCAAATATTTAAGAAGGCTTCATGCTGCGGCATGCTTTCAACCGAGCGTTGAATTAACGTATTGAGGTTATCCATCAGATCAGCAAGCTGCTCATCAGTTAGCGTACTAGCCATTGGATGAATATCTTGTGGCAATATTTCTTGCCCCAACAACACTTGCTGCCATGCAATTTCAGTGAACACATCATCTTGCTCACGAAACACTTTGCCAGACTCCTTAAATAACGCAATTTTTCGCGCTAGTGTTTCTGGAATATCCATACGCTGACATTGCTGCCAAAAAGCACTATCTTGTCGTTGAGTCGCTTTGTAATGGAGAATAATAAAATCCCTAATATTCTCAATTTCCATTTTCGATTGACGATTGTACTCATCAACCTCACAGGCTTTAATACCGTGATGTGGGAAGCACTTAAGTAACCTAATAACACCCATTTGAATAAGGTGAATACTCGTTGATTCTAATGGCTCTAAAAAGCCACTTGATAAACCGATAGCAACGACATTTTTATTCCATTGTTTAAGGCGGCGCCCCGTTCTAAATTTAATAAAGTTAGGCTCCGCTAGCGGTTTCCCAGGAAGAGAGTCAGACAGCGTTTTCAATGCTTGCTCATCCGTCATAAATTTACTGGAATACACCATGCCATTACCCATGCGGTGCTGCAATGGAATGTGCCAACACCAGCCAGCCTCTTTAGCAACACTGCGTGTGTAAGGCGCAATCGGTGACGGCGATTCACATGGCAGGGCAACCGCGCTATCACAGGGTAACCAATGACGCCAATCTTCATACCCAGTGTTAAGCGTTTGCTCAATCAGCAGGCCTCGTAAGCCGCTGCAATCGATAAACAAGTCGCCATCAATAGACTGTCCGCTTTCAAGCACTAATTGTTCAACCTCTCCCGATTGCTGATTTTGTATAACATCAACAACCTTGCCCTCAATGCGCTCAACACCGCGTGCTTGACTATATTCACTCAATAGTTTTGCATAAAGGGAGGCATCAAAATGATAGGCATAAACAATCCCCGGTAAATTAGTACCAGTGATATGGGGTAATTTATCGAATTTATGCTGTTTTGCCGCTTGATAATTTAATGAAAAATCACCGAACTCATACTCACTTCCCTGCTCTTTAGCACGCAAAAATACATGGTGAAAGTCGCAAAAAGGTAGGTTTTTTCCTAGGCCGCCAAACGCGTGCATATATTTTGAGTTTTCTGTGCTCCAATTTTCAAATTCAATACCAAGTTTCATCGTGCCCTTGGTTGCAGCTAAAAACGTTTTCTCATCAATACCCAGCGCATTATTCAAATGAATAATCGGCGGAATAGTCGCCTCACCAACCCCAATAGTGCCAATAGCTTGTGATTCAATCAGCTTGATGTTGTGGGTTTTACCAAGCACTTTTACAAGCAATGCTGCGCTGATCCAGCCAGCAGTACCACCACCAACGATAGTGATATTTTTTATTTTAAACTTATCCATTTTCAATCTCGTTTTACATCAAGACCACTCGACATTCTAAAATGGTCATGTTCACTTAGGAAAACTAACTTAAAGCGCGGAATTTCCCGCTATTTATTGTCTCAAAATAAAAATTAGCCAATGAAAAAATCATGGATGATTTTTTAGTATTTACCGCAGGGATGCGGATTAAATACGGTATTGAACAGCTTATTTTTCTTTTGAGGATAACAATAAATCTCGGGTCGCCTTTCTTTTGGTTACTTTTCTCTGTAAATCTCGTCCTGAGATTTATCGCTCAGCGACCTGCTAACGCAGTCCTAGAATATTCCCGATATTCTAGTGGCGAAGCACAAATTAGTCAGGAACTAATTTGAACAGCCAAAGGCTGGTCCACAGGACGAAATACACGGATGTATTTCTTAAAGAAAAGTAACTGGTGTGCAAGTGATAATGCCAATAGTATCAAAGTATCTTATTTGCACATCATAAGTTCCGATGACTGTTTTTAGATCAAATAAAAAGCCCCCGCAATTCACATCACAGGGGCTCTAAACACATTATATAATTTTCTAGATTATAACTTGTAGCTAAAGCCTAGTAAGAATGTACGGCCGTACTGCTGGTAATCACGTACTTGCAGTGCGTTATCGCCACTTAGTGATGTAAATGGTTCATCAGTTAAGTTTTGACCTTGTAGGAAGATAGATAGGCCATCTAATGTCTCAAAGCCAGCATCACCAAAGTTATAACCAATTTGCGCATCAATGATAGTTTCACCACGAATATCAACCTGCTCGGTCTTAAAACCAATGCCGTAAACATCACCTTTAAAGTCACTACGTTTACGCATGCTTACGCGAGACTCGAAACCTGATTTTTCGTAATACAATGTGAACGATTGAATACGCTCAGATAAACCCGGTAGTTCGAATTCATTGTCATTATGATCGGTAAGATCTGATGACACACTCGTATGACTCGCAATTAAACCTAAACCATCTAAACTGTCGCTGATCATATTGAATGGGAATGTTACAGACGCTTCCCAGCCTTTCAATGAACCTCCACCGCCATTAATTGAACCTGAAACCGTACCGGTTGAACGGTCAGTTGGTGGTACAATGCCAGTATTTGGATCCGCAACCCCTGTCAAATCTTGTTCAAAGCTATCTGAGAAAATCCAATTACTCAAATCTTTATAAAAATAAGCAACTGAGAAATAACCCTCTGGGCTGAAATAATTTTCATAAGTGAAGTCATAACCTATCGCTTCTTTTGGCTCTAGCTTCGGATTACCACCGCTTAGACTCCAGTAATTGCCATTATTATCTGGCTGCGCATTTGGCCCAGAACTGAAATTCGCACTCTGTGAAGCATTCATATCGTCCATACGCGCACGTGAAATGGTCTTAGCAGCGCCAAAACGTAATGCTTGATCATCATCTAGCTTCAGTGACAAATTTAAACTTGGCAAAACATGGTTATAACTGTGTTCTACATAATTTGGCGAAATAGCTACTTTTCCATCTTTACTACCGACAACAGAACCGTCAGATGATTGCTTAGTATGAACATAACGTAGTCCCACATTACCTGTTAAAGGCATATCACTGATCTCGGCATTGATGTCAACTTTAACAAATGCAGCAGTAATTTTCTCTTCAACATTCCAAGAACTTGTGGCATGAGCGGGATCACTGATACTTTGACGTGTTAAATCATAGAAACCATCATTAATTAGTCCTTGAGTGTCATAAGCAATCATATTACCCATACCAATGAAATCTAATGATACGCTGCCTTCACGGTACTGCTCTGGGACAACCAATGTGCCAGGAAACGCGTTAAGCGTCATGTAATAACCTTCAGACTCTTTATTTTTCTCACGAGCACGATGCGAAACACCGTAGGTAATATCTGACACAACTTCTGAGTCAATTTGCTGTGTAGCAGCTAGTTTCAATGACATTAATTCATCATCAATTTCTGGTGCGTTAATGAAACCATCTTGCGCCGCATTTTCGTAAGGCGTACCAGCCGTGTTGAACTTGTCGTTTAACGCGCCATTCCAACCCCATGTTAATGGACCGCCTAATTGAATAAGGTCGTAATCGCTGTAATCTAAACCATGTGTGAATTTAGCGCCTGTGTTGCCACCGTCGAATGTGTAACCAATGTTATCTGCAACACCTTCTGCATCTCCACGGCCAGTACCGGCGTAACTTTCGATACTCCAAATTTTACGCTTAACTTTCGAGTAACTAATGTCAGCATCAATTGCCCATGTTTCGTTTACTGTCCAGTTAGTGTTGAAACCAAGCGATAATAAATCCGCTTCACGTTCTTCAAAATCATTACGAACAACAACACGTTGACCTTCAGTCACAGCGCTTGTTACAAAGCCACTCGCTTCATCAACTGTTGCTGTTGCAGCGTCAATAGAACCTTGACCCCATGCGAATGGTACTTCGATACCACGTAGGATTTTTGTGTCTAAGAAATCAACATATAGTGCATCAAATGTCATGTGAAGATCATCATTTGGCGATGCTTCAATCACTAACATGGTTGAATCACGATCTAATGTCGATGAACGAACGAATGGCTTAGCACCACCTAGAATAGAGAACTGTTGTCCACCAACTTCAAACTCTGGGTAACCCCAAGCGTTCCAACGGTTTTCTTGGTTTGGTGAGCTCATCATTGAATGAGCAAATGCTACACCAATAGTATCATCAGCAAATTTATCGACGTAAGAGAAAGTGCCACGGAAACCTGTTTTATCGCCGTCTGGATTTAGTTTATCTAAACCAGTTTGCTCCATTTGACCGTTAAATTGAATAACGCGCTCATCAACAGATAATGGCTTGATGGTTTGTAAATCGATCACACCAGCAATACCTTCACCTTCTAGTGATGAATCAGGTGTTTTATAAACCGTTACGCCGCTCATAATTTCAGATGGGTATAAATCAAATTCAACGCCGCGGTTATCACCAATAGAGACTTGCTCACGACCGTTAAATGTTGTGCTTGATTCATTTTCACCGAAACCACGAATAGTTACACGGCTAGCACGACCGTCAAGACGTTGTGCAGCTAGGCCCGGTAGGCGTGCGATAGATTCTGCGATAGAAGAGTCTGGAAGTTTACCGATATCTTCAGCTGATAATGCTTCAACAACACTAGAAGAATAACGTTTAGTATTTAATGATTGAATAACACTGCGGCGAAAGCCAGTTACTTCAATTTTTTCAATTGCTTTTTTAGTTGCTTCGGCGGCTTGTTGCTTCGCATCTTTTTTCTCAGCATCGGCGGCGTGAACAGTTCCCACTAATCCTGCTGATATTAATGCAAGCGTTACCAAACTTGGCTTAAACTTCGACATACTTAGACTCCACTTTTTTGATTTTTATTCTACTTATATAAGACAAACATTAATGTGACTTAGCTTGTCTTAATAAAAGTTGTATTTGCTTTTGTAGTTTGAAGCGATACTACTCCCCTACTTGATTAACAAACAACCTTATGCATACGTATTCAAAGCCTATTCGCTACATTTTGTTAACATAAAAACCTAAAAAACAAACACTTCACAGGGTGAAAAACCATCATAAACCACTGAATTTAAACAATTATATTTTTCATGTAAAAAAGTGTGAATTATCCCGTGTTATGCATACGTATGCAGTAGTATTGAACATTTTAGTGAACCTAACGTATTCTGCTTGCAACTTAAATTGGCACGCTCTCAATAAGAATTTAGCCAATAAATAGCATGCACATATTTAAGTGCATCGAAATAATTGAGGTTGATATGCAGCATACCCCTTGGTGGCAAGGCGCCGTTATTTATCAGGTGTACCCACGTAGTTTCATGGATTCGAATAACGATGGCGTTGGAGATTTAAAAGGAATTATTGATCGCTTCGATTATATCGAGTCATTGGGCGTTGATGCAGTTTGGGTATCGCCATTTTTCAAATCACCGATGAAAGACTTTGGTTATGACATCAGTGATTATCGCGATGTGGATCCACTTTTTGGTTCACTCGATGATTTTGACGCGTTAATTGCCCGTGCTAAACAATCTGATATTAAAATCATTATTGATCAGGTTCTTAGTCATACGTCTGATCAACACGCATGGTTTGAAGAGTCACGCCAAGATAAAACTAATCCAAAAGCTGATTGGTATGTGTGGGCTGATCCTAAACCTGACGGCACGGCACCAAATAACTGGATGTCTATTTTCGGTGGTACAGCATGGCAATGGGAACCTCGTCGTGGCCAATATTTCTTGCATAACTTTTTATCAAGCCAACCCGATCTCAATTTTCACAATGAAGACGTGCAAAAAGCCGTTCTAGACAATGTCGAGTTTTGGCTAAAGCGTGGCGTTGGTGGCTTTAGGTTAGACGCAATCAACTTTTGTTTCCATGACAAAGAACTCCGTGATAATCCTGCAAAGCCAAAAGAATTGCGAGCAGGTCGTGGCTTTAGCGAAGATAACCCATACGCATATCAGTACCACTATTTCAATAATACACAGCCTGAAAACCTTGAGTTTATGGAGCAACTTCGTCAACTCTTTGATCAATATGATGAAGTGGTTAGTCTTGGTGAAATTTCATCTGAAGATTCATTAAAAGACATGGCGTTATATACACATAATAATCAACGGCTGAACATGGCTTATAGTTTTGAGCTATTAACCGATGATTTTTCAGCGCAGCACATCAAAGATACTGTTTCATCACTCGAAGCACAGATGACAGGTGGCTGGCCATGTTGGGCAGTAAGCAACCATGATGCAGATCGTGTGGTTACACGTTGGGGCAAAGGCAAAGAAAACGCCCAGTTAGCGCGAATGCTAGCTGCAATGCTTGGCTCATTAAAAGGCAGTATCTGTACTTATCAGGGCGAAGAATTAGGATTATCTCAAGCTGAGCTTAGTTTTGAAGAGCTCCAAGATCCGTTCGGCATTACATTTTGGCCACAATTTAAAGGCCGTGATGGTTGTCGTACGCCAATGCCATGGCAACATGATGCGAAGCAAGGTGGGTTCTCAACTGAAAAACCATGGTTACCAGTCTCTCAATCGCACTTACCATTAGCCGTCGATAAACAAGATAGCGATGAGTCCTCTCCACTCAATAGCTATCGTACATTTATGAAGTGGCGCAAGGCACATCCAGCATTAGTGACAGGCGATATCGAATTTGTGAGCACCGACGATAACGTGTTGATGTTCATCAGACATTGTCCAAATGCCAGCATGGAAAAAATTCTCTGTGTGTTCAACTTTAATGAACATAACGTAGATATCAAGCTTACTCACGATGTTGCACAGTTCCTCAATGGTTGTCCATTTGTGATGAATGCCAGCACGCTAGCGTCATCAACAACGAGCATTAACGTCGACGGTTTCAGTGGCTTTTACGCCCACATTAAGTAATTTTCTAAGCCAACACTACGTTGGCTTTTTTTATAAAATATAACAATAAAAGGTGACCTATGAGCATTACAACCCCATCACCTAGTGCCAATCCAACCGACAGCCAGCAAGGCAACGGTTATGGATTTGCACTAGTGAGTCTAACTTCGCTATTTTTTATGTGGGGATTTATTACCTGTCTCAATGACATTCTAATTCCTCACTTACAAAGCGTGTTTTCATTAACGCATTTTCAAGCCATGCTTATTCAGTTTTGTTTTTTTGGCGCTTACTTCATCGTTTCAATCCCAGCGGGAATTCTAGTAAAACGTGTGGGCTATAAAGCGGGCATAGTCACGGGACTAATTATCGCTGCCATTGGTTGTTTACTATTTTACCCAGCAGCATCAATGCAAGAATATGCCGTATTTTTAGGGGCCCTTTTTGTCCTTGCTTCAGGTATTACTATTTTACAAGTTGCTGCTAATCCTTATGTCACAGCATTAGGTCCACAAAAAACGGCGGCGAGTCGTTTAAATTTAACACAAGCATTTAATGCTATGGGCACAACAGTTGCACCGTGGTTTGGCTCATTACTCATTTTGTCTGCCGTTGCACACGACGTCAGCACGATGGATGAAGTCCAGCGTTTAGCACAAGCCGAATCAGTGCAATTTCCTTATATTTTATTAGCATCAATGTTATTAATTCTGGCCGCTATTTTTAGCCAATTAAAGCTGCCAGTGATCGATGCCATTGAAGACACGTCAGGCGAAAAAACAGATGATAGTGCATGGAATCATCGCCACCTAGTGCTTGGTGCCGTGGGTATATTCATGTACGTTGGCGCAGAAGTCGCCATTGGTAGCTTTTTAGTCAATTTCTTTGGCTTAGAGAATATTGCCGGCTTAAATCATTCTGATGCCGCTAAGCTACTAACCTATTATTGGGGTGGCGCAATGATTGGGCGTTTCGTTGGATCAGTTGTGATGCAAAAAATTGCTGCTGGTAAAGTGCTAGCGTTCAACGCTGGCGCGGCAGTTCTATTGTTGATACTCACCATTATTGGTGAAGGAAAACTCGCTATGTACGCCATTCTATTAGTTGGCTTATGTAACTCAATTATGTTTCCTACTATTTTCTCACTCGGCGTAGCTGGATTAGGAAAGGTGACGAGTCAAGGCTCTGGCATTTTATGTTTAGCCATTGTAGGTGGCGCGCTAGTACCACCGTTACAGGGGTTATTGGCAGATAGCATTGGCATTCAACTGTCATTTGCATTACCGCTGCTTTGTTATATCTATATTGCTTACTATGGATTAATTGGCTCTCAGGTTATTCCAAACAAAAAATAGTTATCCAAGCGCCGCTTTCTCTCTCTAGCGGCGCTTTTCCAACCAATTTTTGTCTATTAATTTCCCAGTTTGAGACTCTCTGCAAACTTCGGTATTATCAACGCACTAGTTTGACTGAGAATCCACCATGAGAAATAAAGCCACCTCTTTTGATATTGCCTATCATGCAGGGGTATCACAATCGACCGTTTCTCGTGCGTTGAGTGGCAGCCCGCTAGTGAGTGAAGAAACTCGCCAACGAATTCAAGCTATTGCTAAAGAACTCAATTACAAAGTAGACAAGAACGCCAGTAATTTAAGAACTCAAAGTAGTCACACCATTGCACTACTGTTGTTTGAAGATGCCACTGTTGACGACTCCAATATTAATCCCTTTTATTTATCAATGCTTGGTAGTATTACCAAAGCCTGTGCCGATGCTGGTTATGATTTGTTGGTGTCTTTTCAACAAATGAATGACGACTGGCATGCTGAATACGAAGATTGCCACAAAGCCGATGGCCTTATTCTATTGGGTTACGGTGACTTCTTAGCATATGAGAAAAAACTCAATCAACTTATTGAGCAAGAGACACATTTTGTATTGTGGGGCGCCGGTGATAAAGGTATTGATGCCATTTCGGTACGTTGTGATAACAAGCAAGGCGGGCTTGCAATTACTGAACATTTGATTGAACAAGGGCGCAAAAACATTGCCTTTGTCGGCGAAGCATCTGATGCAACTCCAGAGCTATTAGAACGCTATCAAGGATACTGTCAGGCATTAAAAAATGCTGAGATAACCATCGATAAAGCGCTACATGTTGACGCGCAAATAACCGAGCTCTCGGGCTATGAAGCCACGCTAGAACTTTTATCAAAATCAACCCCAGTTGATGCCATTTTTACAGCCTGTGATCTAATGGCCATTGGCGCTATGCGAGCAATTAGCGACAAAGGCTTAAAAGTCGGCGATGACATTGCGGTTGTTGGTTACGATGATATATCCGTCGCGCAATTTACAAATCCGCCACTGACAACAGTGCGTCAAGATACAACGATTGCCGGACAGCTCTTGGTTAAAAACCTTGTTGGATTAATCAAAGGTAATGAAGTCTCAGGCTCTATTATTGAACCTGTCACTGTTGTACGCTCATCGTGCGGAACCAGCGCTAACTAGTTGTAGTCACGTCGATTTGCCCTTACTATGCAGTCAATACTGCACCATTTTTTGGAAACATAGTGACGATTGCAACCATTCTTATTGTCGATGATAGGCCCGATATTAGGCTCAGCGCAGCCTTTGTACTGGAAGACAACAACTATCAGGTTCTGGAAGCCGAATCACCATATCAAGCGCAGCAAACGATAAACGACAATGACGTTTCATTAATTCTATTGGATATGAACTATTCACTCGACACGACATCAGGTGACGAGGGCTTAGAACTATTGCGATGGCTTTCAAAAAATCATCCGAATGTGCCAGCTATTGCGATGACAGCATGGTCTAACGTTGAACTTGCCGTTAAATCGATGCAAATTGGTGCCAGTGACTTTATAGAGAAACCATGGAAAAATCAGCGTCTGTTACAGGTCATTTCACAACAACTTGCGATGGCGGGATTGAAACAACAAAATCAACGATTACATCAACGCCTCGAGTCAGAGCCACAGCATGCCTACCAATGGCGCTCAAGTTGTATGGTTAACCTGATGGCACAAATCGATAATGTAGCTGCCACAGATGTTGCCATTTTGCTTACTGGCGACAATGGTACGGGTAAGAGTCAACTCGCTAAACATATTCATCAGCGGTCTCAACGTGCTCCGCAACCCTTTATCAGTGTCAATATGGGCGCAATTTCTGAATCATTATTTGAAAGTGAGATGTTTGGGCACACCAAGGGCGCATTTACGGATGCAAAATCCAGTCGTATTGGTCGCTTTGAACTAGCACAACAAGGAACACTATTTCTGGATGAAATTGCCAACATTCCATTATCACAACAAGCAAAACTACTACGCGTTGTTGAGTCAGGTGAATTTGAGCCCTTAGGAAGCAGCAAAACTCAGCAAACCAATTGTCGATTAATCAGCGCGTCAAATGGTGATTTCACCAAGTTGATAGCAGATGAGCAATTTAGAGAAGATTTATTTTATCGCTTAAATACACTCGAATTTCGCGTTCCCTCTTTATATGAACGACTCGACGACATTGTGCCATTAGCTGAGCATTTTATGGCGCAATTCGCTAATAAATATAAACGTATGCTCCCAGCGCTAAGTCAATGTGCTAAACAAGCATTACTTGGTTATCATTGGCCCGGCAACATTCGAGAATTGAGTCATGTAATGGAGCGCGCAATATTGCTATCACCAATCACTGATGAACAGCCGATATTGCAAGAGTCCGACCTTCCAATTTCAGCAGTGCGCACAAACAATACGGCAATGACATTCATGACTCTCGAGCAAGCAGAAGTCAGCTTGATTGAGCAGGCATTAGCGCGCACAGAAAAAAATGTTCCTCAGGCAGCACAATTGCTTGGCCTTACAAAATCGTCACTATATCGTCGTCTCGAAAAATATGATCAAGTTCAGCGTTAGCCGGTCACTAGAGCGTTATCTAACCATTCGCGGTGTTTTCCTGACGGCGCTGATATTGTGCTTAAGTACAATCATTTTTTATCAGTTAGCTATCACGCCATGGAATATAGCGATACTACTCGGGTTAATTGGATTAGCCTGTGGCATTGTTCTTAGTCAAATATACCGACGGATAATGTCTACCTATAGTCGTGGCTTGTTGCATATTGAGGCGATGCGAGTCGAAGACTACAATCAATACGCTAAATGCGATTTTACCCAAGGATACGCAGCTGAGTTCCACCAGCAATTAAAACAACTGAGTGAGCACCTTGCGGAGCAAAAGTCTCGCTATGATCAACATGCCTTTTTGGTCTATCAATTAATTGATCAGCTCAACATTCCAATTTTAGTCTTTAATCAAAAAAATAAACTGAGCTATGCCAATGGTGCTTTTTCAGCTTTGTACGCACAACCATGGCAGATGTTTCGCAATGCGTCACCTAAGTTATTAAACCTCACCAAACGTGACAATAAATGGCAGCTAAATAAAAATAGTCAGCAATGGCAAATCAGCCAAAGTGAATTTATCGACGATGGTCAAACCCACCAGTTACTCGTATTTACCAACGTAGAATCAGTTAAACGAGAGAGTCAGCAAAACGCATGGCACCAAATTATTCGAGTCATGAGCCACGAAATAAGAAACTCACTTACACCAGTCTCATCGCTGGCCGAAAGTCTTGCGACACGCAGTAGCAGTGAGCGCGATCAAAAGGCGTTGGCTTTAATCCACGAACGTTGTCATCATCTTCAAGACTTTGTTAGTCGATATTCATCATTGTCGCAACAATTCAATTTAGAACCCAAGCAAATTGACACTGCGCAGTTACAAGAACGCCTTGGCGGTTTATTTAATACCCATCAACTTGAAATGAGCTCGCAATGCCAGTGGATATGGGCAGATCAAACATTTATAGAACAAGTTTTGATTAACTTAATAAAGAATTCTATCGAGGCAAATGCAAGCAATATTCAATTGCTAATTCGCCAAATAGGACAGTACAACGAAATAACCATTACTGATAATGGCCACGGTTTCGCCAATCTCGACAATTTATTCGTACCACTGTTTTCAACAAAAAGTCAGGGCCAAGGTATTGGCCTTAACTTCTGTCGTAATATTATCGAACAACATCAAGGAACTATTGCGCTTGAAAACAACCAAGAAACTGGTGTAACTGTCACCATCAAACTCCCAACCAGCGCACCAAAGAAAAAGAGCAATAACGCTTAAAACTCAGTTCGTTATTGAAAACAGTCGGTCCGATATCGGACTGGCTCCCCTATCCAACACTTCAAGACAAACACAAACCCCTGAATTAAAAGGAAAAATAAACTTGGCACGTTACTCGCTATTAGGTTGTTATTATCGAATAATCCTGAGGGTATCATGGACGTTGTCAAAACTAAGAAACAAGCCAAAATTAATTGGTCGAACAAAACGCTGCTAGTTATTGGCATATTAGTCGTTGCGGTATTAGTGTTTTGGGCCAATCAAAGTGCGAGTTCTGTAAGTGTAAAACGTGGCGAGATTTTAATTGATCATGTTAAGCAAGGAGATTTGAATGTCATTATCGAGGGATATGGCAGCTTAAAATCAGATAAACAGCAATTGATCACCGCTTTTTCTCGAGCAACGGTGAAAGAGATTGTTCTTAAACCCGGTGCAAATGTACAAGCAGATAGCGTCATTGTGCTACTAGACAATCCAGAATTACAGCAACAGCTCGATAGCGCTAAACGTGGCCTGAGTCAGGAGAAAGCCAACCTGCGCCAATTAAAACTTAATCAACAACGTGAAAAACTCAATGAAGCAGCCGCACTTGCACAAATTAATGCTAATTACGAAACCGCATCGCTCAAGCGCGTTGCTGAAGAAAAGTTAGAAAAACAAGGCATTGTTTCTACGCTCACATTTCAACAAACATTGCTCAATGAACAACAACTCAAAAAACGTATCAGTATTCTTAAACAACGTCTCGCACAACTTGATTTAGTTCATCAAGAAGCCATAAGCATTGGACAAGATCGTGTGCATCAACAGCAAGGACTATTGGACATAGCGCAGGCACGTCTTGATAAATTAACGGTTCGTGCAGGCTTTGACGGTGTACTGCAACGCTTATCGGTTGAGTTGGGACAAAGTTTATCAGCGGGTCAAGAAGTCGCGCTTATAGGTAGTGTCAGTGATTTAATTGCATTAATTCGAGTGCCGCAAAGCCAAGCGCAACAAATCGAAATTGGCCAGTCGACAGTCATTGATACACGTCGCGATAAAATCATCGGTAAAGTGTCACGTATTGATCCTATCGTTGCTGACAATACAGTCGAAGTTGAGATTGAGCTGCCAAAAGATTTACCTGCCAGTGCACGACCAATGCTCAATGTAGACGGCATCATTACCGCCGATACATTACGTAACGTGCGCTACATTCAGCGTCCGCCGAGCATTAAGGCTAATAGTAAAATTTCTCTTTACCGAGTTGATCCGCAATCACAACAGGCTCAGCTCGTCGAACTTAAATTAGGCCGCCAAGCCGGTCGTTACATTGAAATCATCTCTGGGGCACAAAAAGAGCAACAATTTATCGTCTCAGATCTATCAAACATAACCAAAACAGCCTCTGTACTAGGTATCAAATCTTAGTCACACGCCTAAGCTATTTTATAAGGAATTCACCATGAACAATATTAAAATCAAGATGACCAACATCGCTAAAGTTTTTGAAACTGATGAATTAGAAACTCATGCATTAAAGAGTATCGATTTAGAAATTTACGAAGGCGATTATGTATCAATTTCAGGCCCCTCTGGCTGTGGTAAGTCAACTCTGCTCTCAATTTTAGGGTTATTGGATATGCCTAGCGGCGGCGAATACTTTATCGAAGACGTCAATGTAACTGATTTTTCGCTCGATATGGCAGCGGAGATCCGCAGTAGTAAAATTGGATTCATTTTTCAATCATTTAACTTGATTGACGAGTTATCTGTATTTGACAACGTCGCACTGCCATTGCGTTACGGTAGCGCTAAGCTTAGCGATGAACAAATCAAGGAACGAGTTCAAGAATGTTTAGAGCTCGTTGATATGAGTCATCGTATTAGCCATAAACCAAATCAACTTTCTGGTGGTCAGCAACAGCGTATTGCAATCGCCCGTGCACTTGTTGCCAAGCCAGCAATATTACTTGTTGACGAGCCTACTGGTAACCTTGATTCGAAAAGTGGCGATCAGGTGATGGATGTTTTGGAACAATTAAATAAAGCGGGGACGACTATCTGTATGGTGACCCATGATCCTCGTTATGCTGATATGGCAACGACTCAGCTTAAATTACTAGATGGTGCCATTCTTACCACACCTAATCTTGAATCAGTTGAGAAGGAGGCTGTATGAGTCAATTTTCCTACCAACAAAAGCAAGCGTGGGCTGGCTTAAAAAAGAAACCAGGCTTTATTGCTGCGATAGTCACGACTATGGGTACCACACTTGGTGCATTGCTATGTGTATTAACGCTGGCTTATGTGCTCATTGCCAAACCGTTACCTTATCCGGATCAAGAGCAGTTGTTTCAGGTAAACAGTATTTTTAACAATAACAAGGGCGAACGTGTTGGAAATGCCTTCACTTACCCTGGTTTAGTGCACCTTTATGAAAATCAAACAGTATTTAGCCAAGCCGCTCTGCTCTATGCGTCTGAAGACGTACTGATTAACTCACTAAATCAGCCAACGCTTGAAGTGCTGTTTGTCACGCCAGAATATTTCAAACTTGTCGATGCCCCCTTGGCGTTAGGCCGGTCTTTTGAAGAGACGGAAGCTAAAGATAAGAACAACCCTGTAGGTATTATTAGCTATCAAACGTGGCAACAACAGTTTGCTGGCGACGAAAATATCTTGGGTAAAAAAATGGACTTTAGCGGCAATAGCTTTTCGATTGTCGGTGTATTAGCACAAGAATTCATCGAGCCAGAGCTGTTCGAAACAGGGGTTACTACTCACGTCTTCTTGCCATGGGACTACAATCAGGCAGGCCCGCGCTTAAGAACATCTTGGGGTAATATTAACAGCTCGCAAATGTACATTGGTAAACTCACGTCGCCAATGACTATTAGTCAAATTAATCAAACACTGACAACCCTTGTTAACGATAAATGGCAGGGAGAAGTCACTTCAGTCGAGTTCTTTAAAGGTTGGAGTATCGCCATGGATACCAAAAGCTTTAAAACTGAAATTCTTGGCGATAGTCAGCGTACTGTTTATTTATTACTGGCTGGTGTCATCGGCTTAGTGTTGATTGCTTGTGCGAACATAGCCAATTTATTCATCTCTCGTACGGCAGAGCAACAGCGTCAATTAGCTATTCGCGCCGCCGTTGGCGCTAACAAAAAGCATTTGTTTAGTACCATTTTTGCTGAAACTAACTTATTAATGCTATTTTCAGTGGGTGTTGCATTAGTCATTTCAAGTGGTGGTTTTTACATGATGCAACAGTTACTAGCACAGCAATTACCGCGAGTTGGCGAGCTGTCTATAAGTTGGTTTACGTTGAGTTGTGCCGTGATTATCGCCTTGTCATTAGCCCTGTTTTTTGCTCGCCTTAGTACGCGCATGATCAATTACAAAGCGCTGAACTCCACTCTACAGTCAAGCGGTAAAGGCACAGGTGTTCAAGTCTCACAAGGTATTCGTAAGTTACTGATCATTAGTCAAGTAACTATAGTGACAACGCTAGTGTTTATTAACATTAGTTTGTTTCAAGATGCCAAAGAGTCTATTGAGAAACCTTTAGGCTATAGCACCGCGAACCTAAGCACCTTGTCTCTATCTATATCTGCGACCACGACACCACCTGAAGCAGAAAGAATTCCGGTGATGAACGAAGTTCGTCAAAAGCTACTTGAGCTGCCACAAGTTGTCGCCATCAATCAGTCAAGCGCGCCGCTTAATAGTTTTAACCTAAACGCCCAAACTTCTGTGGCCACCAACGAGCGCTTTGTCGTTAATACTAAATTTATCGATCAACACTATTTCAATATGATCGGCCAAACCTTACTCGAAGGTGACAACTTTACCGCCGCCGATATAAAGGACGATAACGCAGTAATGATTGTAAATACCGAATTTGCAAAAGCGTTAGCATCTGAAGGCAGCGCAATTGGTCAGCAGATAAGCTTTGGTGGTGATCAATCTGCGACTATTATTGGCATCGTAAAAGGGACTTTGTATCCTGGTCAAGCAGAGCAACCTATGCAAGCTTATCGCCCCGGTTCACAAGCGAGCACAGTTATGACGCTGCGAATTGTGGAAGGTCAGGAGCTTACTCGAGAACAAGCGGTTGCCGTACTTAAAGATATAACAACACAATATACGGTCTTTGACTTGGTAAGCATGGATAGTCGACGTAGCGAAATGCTATTCACTCAATACACGACAGCAGTAACTAGCGCCGTGCTGGCTGTGTTAACAATAGTGCTTTCTGCAATCGGCTTATACGGTATTTTAAGCTACAGCACACAGATGCGCGGTTTTGAAATAGGAACTCGCATGGCTATCGGTGCCAAAGGTCGTGACCTTATCAAATTAATAGTACGTGAAAACTCTAGCGCTATTGCCATTGGCATGATTGTTAGCATGATGATATTACTAGGAATTTATATCGGCTTTAACGAAGAATTGGCCAACTACTTCTCTCTTCAATTATTGCCTGTTTTTGTTGTGACTATTGTACTAATTAGTCTAATCGCACTATTCGCATGTTACTGGCCACTGCGCCAATTCATTAATCGCCCAGCAATTCATTCGCTACGCGGTAGTGAATGACCTATAAGAAAGCGTTATCACCAACGAGTAATATTTTACTCGTTGGTGATAAACGTTATTTCTAGTTATGGGGGCTTATTTGCCGAACTCATTCAAACAGCTCACTCTCAGTCAAATAATTAGCAACGAAAATTGTCGTCTTATGTTATTTTAAATAACAATTAATTAAGTGCTATACAGAGAGTTTGCATGCTGTTCTCAGTTTTTTCAGGAAGTAAAAATGGCGATAGTAGTCCCGATCTATTGCTACGCCGAGATAAGCTAAATATCATTTTAAAACATTATGTGGCAACAACTTATGGGAATATTGTTGTCGCTGCGTTTACAGCTTACATTCTAAGTACATTACGTCCGCAACAAGAGCTGTTCATGTGGTTTGTGACTATTGTTTTGTTGTGCACCACGTATATTGTCATTAGAAATATTTATTCACGTCAGGAAAATCAAGATCCAAAAAACGTAAAAAAGTGGGCAAGAATATTCACACTTTCAGCCTTAATTTGCGGCACACCATGGAGCTACGCAGCGTGGTTTTTCATCATTGAATCTCAACCACAATATATGGCATTCATGGCTGTTGTGTTGATGGGAATGGCAGCAGGTGCAATTGGCTCTAACAGTGGTTATTTTCCTGCGTTCATCGCATACGCTGTGCCATTTATGCTAGTGATGAGTTTACGTTTCTTTTCCATTGATACGGTTGAAGCACAAGTACTTAGTTTTTTGATAATTAGCTTAACCGGTGGTTTTATCCATTTTGCTTATCTCAATCAAAACTCCATCGAAGAATCTCTACATTTACGTTATGAAAATACGCAACTTCTTGAGCAGCTAGCAGAGAAAAATGACGCACTATCGTTGCAAAATAAACTTGCTGAAGAAGCCAATCGACACAAATCGCAATTCTTAGCCAACGCCAGCCATGATTTACGACAGCCTCTACAAGCACTCACTTTATTCAGCGAAATTCTGAGTCACCAAATCACCACCTCAGAAGCGCGAGAGTCATTATCTAAAATGGGGCAATCTATCGAGGCGCTTAATTCCTTGCTCAATGCATTACTTGATATATCCCAACTGGAAGCGGGAGATGTGAATTCTACGCCCACCAATGTAAATTCAAATGATCTATTTTTAGCCTTGAAGCATAGCTTTCTTGAACCAGCAAGAATAAAAGGAATAGAGCTGACTATTAGCGGCGAAACTCCATTTATCTATACAGATCAACAGCTGCTAAAGCGTTGTTTATCAAACCTCATTGTTAATGCAATCAATCATAGTGACGGCTCAACAATTTTAATTGAATCAGTTATCAAATTTAATGACGTTATTATCACCATTACAGACAATGGAAAGGGTATTCCCAAAGAAGAACAAAACGACATTTTCAATGAATTTCATCAGCTCGATAACCCAGAAAGAGATCGCCAAAAAGGATTGGGATTAGGATTAGCTATTGTTAAACAAACCTGTCAATTACTTGGGCATAGATTGACCCTTGAGTCATCACCAAATCATGGCAGTAAATTTTCAATAAGACTGCCTTTAGGAGAAGCATTTGCGATTAAAGAAAACAAAGTATCAACCCCATTGAACTCCCTAGAGAATAAGCAAGTTCTCGTTATTGATGACGAGAAAAACATCCGCGAAGCATTGTCAGCCTTGTTAAGTGGCTGGGGAATTGCAGTCACCACCGCTGCAAATGAAAAGGATATAAATGTCTTAATTGCCCATCGTTATGTTCCCGATGCCATTATTTCAGACTATCGTTTACCTAATAATACAACTGGAGCCAAGGTTATTGATACGATAAGAAAAACCTACGAAAAACAAATTCCAGCCATGTTAGTCACTGGAGATACGGCGAAAGAGCGGATAAATGAAGCCAGAGAAACAGGCTTATATCTTCTGCACAAACCCGTACAACCAGCACGGCTTAGAATGGCACTAACAAAGATTCTTGATAATTGAGTACATTTATATGCCCACAATCAAGAAAGTTCGGGCATCGATACTGGCGTAGTTTTCAGTTTTTCACATTGTCAACATCACGCCTTACCACCGGATAACCCAAGTTCATCCAGCCAAAAACGCCTTCCCATAAAACTGCTGTGCGTGTGTAACCTTTGCGTCGTAGTTTTTTAATCGTATGATCGGCGGCAGCTCGCGGACACGAACAATAGGCAACAATTTGCACGTCCTTTGGAATGCCTACAACGGTTTCATCTAAATCAGCATAATAAGGAAATGGAATAGCCCCTTCAATATGCGCCGTTTGCCATACAGACGGTACACGCGTATCCAGTAACACCATACGTTTTTTACCGTTAAGTGCTTCGTTTAAGTCTTTAGACGATACGTACATACCATCTTGTAATGAAAAATTAGGATCGTCACCTTGCGGATTCACGATGTACTGCTCAGGTTTTGGTAGTGCACGTAAAACGGGTTTATTCATTGTCCAACCGCTGGCTTTACTACGTAAGAATGCGGTTAGGTTATTGATTTGAATTTGTGACAACTTATCCTTAAACGGCAACATTGGCGTATCTTGACGGCCATTTTCAATCGCATGACGAATAAACTCGTCCGTATTATGGGCTAGCGCAGATTGATTCCCTAATGCTGGCGCGTTAACACCTTCGCCATTCACGCCATGACAACTTGTGCAATATTGCTGATACAACTTTCCACCAGCAACACTGTCACCAAGCACAGGTTTAGTTGAAAACTTTAAACGATCATAACCGGCTTGCTCCCACAACCAATAGGTAAGATCCCACGTTTCGTCAAGCGTCATTGGGCCGCCGACTTCATCTAAATAACCCCCCATCGCAGTGCCTTCACGACCATAAGACATCGGCCTTAAGATTGCGTGCGGCACACCCGACTCCATCAGACTCTTACTTCGCAATGATGGCGCGTGATCGTTTGCATACCCTTCTCGCTCTTTACCGTGGCACAATGCGCAATATTCTTGATAATTACTCGCGGCAACCTTTGCTTGTTCGCCCGTGAGCTTTCTAGGTGGAGAGATAGTTTCGCGCTCTGCTGCAACAATCCCATGGCACACCAACAACATGCCGCAACTTAGAACGATTAATGGTCTTATACTCATCGATTTACCCTCGAAAATAATCGGATAAATTTTAGACTATCGAGTTAACTAAGGATCCGCAATGAACTATGTCTGATAGAAAGATTTGGTAACAATTACGCAGGACTAATCAAGCATTGAAAGAATCTTGTTCATGGTATTTAAATTTCGTGCCGTGGCTGAAATTCCCAAACAAGACTCCATGTTTGTTGCAAACTTAGAACGCCCAATACCATCAGGCGCGAACAAATATAAGGTGCGTCCTAACACGCAATATTGCTCATTTTCTCGCTGATATTTAGTCACTTTATTAATATCTAATCTAGGTGTGTCATGACAAACAAATGCATGAACTAACTTACCTTCTTCATCTTGATAGGGATTATCGTCGGCAATACTTCTAAATTCACTCGCTTCTATTGTCATAATAGCAGGCGATATTCCACATAACTCTTCAACAACTTGTGCCACTATAAGTTGAGGTTCACCATCACTAGTTAATACTACATTTCCCGACTGAATATAATATTTAACATCGTTAAATCCAGCTTCTTCTAACGCAGCAACCAGAGGCTTCATGGCAACTTTATTGTTGCCGCCAACATTAATTCCTCGAAATAAAACAACATACTGCGTCACAATCAACTCCTTTTAATTAACTTATAGATATAAAAATACAAGGCGTTTAGTGAATCCGACAAGTATCAATCTTTAGCACTATTAGAATTAACATTTACATGGGAATATGTTCCGTAATAATGCTGTTCATCATGTTTCACCCGATTAAGAATAACACCTGTTATATCAATATTACTGTGTTGTAATTCATGCATGTTCTTTATAAATTTAGCCGTCGAACTTTTCGTAACATCGGCAACTAACGCAACCCCTTGAACATTCTTTGCTATTACCAAGGCATCACTCACTGACAGCAATGGAGGGCATTCTAAAATAATTCGATCATATTTTTTGAGTAAAGCCTTCAGCAATAATGAAAAACGTATTGATGACAAAAATAGCAATGCATTTTGTGGTTTGATACCAGATGATAAAACATCAGCATTAAGTTCATCACTGTTAAAGACACATTGTTCAAATGAATGAGTACCCGCAATTAAATTTGATAATCCCAACCGATGTGGGCTTTCGCCTAATACCTTAGCAATGGAAGGAGCTCGTAAGTCAGCATCAATGATAATGACACGTTCCAATTCTGAAAAGGAACGTGCTAACTGTAAACAACAACTCGATTTTCCTTCATTAGGCATCAGTGATGTCACTGCAATCAGTCGGTTATCAACAGAGCCTCTACTGACCATATAATTGGTGCGAATTGAACGTATTGCTTCCTGATAAGCAGTAAATCGTTTGCCTTTACCACGAACGATAGGCTCCTTTGCTCGAGCGACTTTGACCTCAGGGAGCTTTCCTAATACAGTGAAATTATGATCGGCAACAATTTGACGATAACGGTCATGATTAGAGCTCATAAAATAAGAAATAAGTGTGATAAAACAAGATATCATGTAGCCCAACAATAAAGCTATTGTCATAATCAGCGATTTTTTAGGCCCGACAGGGGTAAATTCTACGCGAGCAGGATCAACGATAATAAAACTAGCCATAGAACCTTCATTGTCAACGACTTCAATTTGTTTCTGCCGAGAGGTTAACTTTTTGAGTAGCTCTAAATGAATTTGTATATCATGTTGCAGTTTTTCGTATTCTCCCACCTTGATGATAGACATATCCAGATTGCGTTTTGCGACCTGCTGCTTTTTATTAATAATCGTAATTAAGTGCTTAACATCTGTTAGACGTGCATGATCTTGAGCCAATTGATGCTCTATTTGCGTTGATATTTGTCGCTGTGTTTCATCTATACGTAACACAATAGCTTGATATTTAGGATGCTTGCGTAAATAACGTAATTTAATTTGAGACAATTCAATTTTCAAAGCTTCTAACGTATTAAGCAATTCGTTAATTATTGGGATATCGGCAATTCGTTTTATGGTTAGTAGGCGATTAACATTATGCTTAAAGTTACTACTTTTAACCTTATCAATATGCCGTTCAAGCATCTCCCGTTCACTATTAAGTACACGTTTTTCATTAAACAATAGGCTAATTTCATGCTGCTCTTGCTTCACTAAATTAGTGATATCAATTGCACTATTGTCGTAACGAAAAGCATTTAATTGTTTTTCTTCCACTGCCAATTGTTGCTGCAAGCTAGCTATCTTATCATCGAGCCACGCACCATTCTTTTTCACACCTGGTTGCAACAATGAAGCTTTGTAGTCAATAAAGTTTGCAGTTATAACATTAACTAGTTGAGCGCTAAACTGTGGTTCTGTACTTTCAAAAGATATTTCTAACAAATTAGTCGCAGAAACTTTTGACACTGTTAAATTTTGAGAAATATCAGCCACATTAAATGAGTTCTCATTTCTCTTCAGTTGAATGCTGTCGGGCACAGACAGCTTAGGGACGATACTGTGTAAAAATTGATGCGATGTTAATAACTTAATAGAAGTATCAAAATCAACATTACTACTAACAGCGCCCGGCAATAGCGACGCAATGGTACTGTTAGTATTTTGACCATCTAGCAATACTGTCGCTTTGGATTTATATCGATGGGGTAATGAATCGGCATAAAGGTACCCAATCAATAATGCGCTAACACTAACAAATATGATGAAGAGCTTCTTACGCCATAGTACTGAAAATAATTCAGAAAGATCAATCTCATCATCAGTGGCATGCGATGACTCATGAGATAATTCAGACATCAGAAGAAACTTTTGTGAATTTTAATAACATCACCTGGATGAACAATCGTATCACCGAGTACCTTGAATACTTTCTTATTTAGTCCTCTTTGGATAGTCCAATGCTTACTGGATGCTCTATCTTTCAAACCACCAGATAAAGCAATCACCTGTTCGATCGTAATATCAGGCTGGTAAGCATAACTGCCAGGCGCACGCACTTCGCCATAAATGAAAAAAGGACGATAAGTCGTCACCAATACTGAAACGCTTGGTTTCACTAAATAGTCTTTACCTAGTAACGCTTCAACTTTTGTTTTCGACTCTCTCTGGCTAAGTCCGTTAAGTTCGACGTTTCCCAGTAATGGAAAGTCTATAAATCCTTGTTGACTTATTTGCCCTATGAATGAAAGATCTTCTTCTTGATACACTGTTATTTTTAAAGAATCACCAGGGCCTAATCGATATATATCTGCCTGACCATAGCTTTCAAATGAAAACAGCAAGATCCATAACCAGCTAAGATATTTCACCATTTATACCCCACACTCACTCCAAGTTTTTGTTGAGTGCGGCTGACAGCGTTCTGAACATTAAAACGAGAAGTTTCAGTGTGGCTAGCGTTCGCGCTTATCACGACGTCAGAGGCAACCTTCCACTGCCATGCAATGCCAATAGATTTATTTATCGCTCTATCTCTAATTTCTTTTATATTATTTTTTTGGTGGCGTAGGTTTAGATCTAATTGATGAGTATCATTAAACTTAAACATTGAATTAATTTGATAAATGGTCGCAATTTGACTAACACCACCTGCACTATTATTAAGTGTTGAGCGCTGAGATGTTTCCAGTTTAATAGTTAGTTGTTCTGATGCAGCCCAAGAGTTCGAAAGAGTCCAAAACAAACCTTTTTGATCGTTCTCTATCCGTTTGTACCCACCAGCAATAACGTTTAATTCATTACTTCCTCCGAGCCCTGTAATTGCACCGACCCCAGCTTCAGCCAATCTCGTTAGTCGACCATTAGATTGCTGCCATTGGTAGCTCCCGCTCAATTGAAAGTAGCTGTCTTCACTGATTCTAAAGCCATATTGAGAGCCAATTTTTTTGATGCTTTTACTAAAGGAAGCCTTTGAGCTCATAAGTTCACTATCAGAATAGTTTACATTGACCGATAAAAACTCATTCTTAGGTGCTTGGCCAACATCCAGCGACATACCAATAAAACGCCGTTTATTATCTAAAGCCTTAAATGATTCATCTGAAAATTCAGCACCGACATTGCCACCAAAAATTTGATTTCTATTTACTTTTGAAATGAATTTAAATGTCGTATTCGGAGACAAGAAAAACTGAGCCGATGGCTTAAACTCGAAAGATGTATTATCCAAATTTGAGTCTTTTGAGTATGAAAAGCGATGAATAGAAAATGGCAAGGCTACGCCATACCCTTCAAATAATGAAACGCTATTGTTAACAATTGCTAACTGCGAGACAGATGATCCCACTTGTGTATCAGCATGATTATATATATTGCTGTGATGATCTAATGTAAGAGATGTTGCAAACTGACTGATATCCTTATCCCATTGAGACGCATGGGCAATACTACTCATCATTAGAAGCCAAATACTGCATAAAAACAGTGACTTCAAAATTATTACTCTTTTTTATTATTATTTTATATATGACATTTAACGAAACTAATTCGTTAATAAATATTCTCTCACTACAACAATCTATAACAAATATGTAACAATAAATATTTCGGGCATTCTAACTAAATCACCCAACCATAGTAACACCCTAAAGGGTTGTTTATTTATAGTTACTAGCACTAAAGTAGTAAATATAAGAAATCAAAAAAAGCAATTGAGAACTCATACGTTGTATGGGGTTATTTTTACAAAACGTTTTGTCTCGTTAAAATAAAAAATGCCGCTAAAAAGCGGCATTTATCATCATTGAGCAGGTAAATATCAGTTAGCTACTTACGCTTAAACTGATCCGTCAGTTCGCTGTAGTTATCCCACACTTGCTGATCAGCAAAAGAGCGTAATAACTTAACGTATTCAGCGTGTGTCCAAGCAAGTGGAGTCGCTGAGTTAGTACCCTGACCTAGTTTGTAGCCGTATTTTTCGTTGCTACCAACACCGTCCCATACTTGCTCCGGTAGCATCATGCCTTCGTTAGCAAATAGCTCCATCGTACGAACGTATTTATTACGCAACTTATCCATCGTTGGTGAACTTACTTGCTGTTCTTTGAGTTTCGCAGCAGCTAGTTCATAGTGACCACGTTCACCAGTGAAGAATGGCCATACACGACCGCGCTGGGCTTCAATATTTTGCCCTGTCGCGTGATAACCGCGACCTTTGGTAGTATCTTCACCATAACCGTCATTACCATAGCGACGCCAGCCTGGGAACGAGCCCTCAACGCCGTCGAAGGTAAAGTTGTATTTAACACGCAAATTGTCTTCAATATTCTGGCTATCGTATTCAACCAGCGTATCTAAAATAGCAGCATCGTCTGCACTACGTACACCATAACGAACAAGTTCTAAGAAACCGCCATCGACGATGTTTTTCTTGTCAACACCAGGTTTTCCGTTGTTATCACCAAGCTTCTCGTCATCGTTTACCGCTTTGTCTTTGTTTAAACGAACAAAATACTGACCATTGTCATCACCTTCGGTGAAAGCGCCTTTAGTAGTGAACATTAGCTTTTCGATATTAGCGGCATACTCGGTCGCCGTTTTGTCAAATAACGCTGCACCTTCTTTATCACCAGCCAGTTTTGCAATATCAGCCGCCGCCGCAAGACCTGTAATGATAGCCGCTGTTGTCGAAGGTGAATGACCTGATTGCTCTTCCCAACGCTCTTGTTGCGTCATTGGCGGGGTGATTTTAGTGTTATTCCAATCAATATTAACCGTACCGCCTTTCACTAAGAATTCAGCAGCAGGTTTAAGCATTTTGTGATACCAACTCACCAACTGATCATCAGATAACACTTTGTTATTCCAAAGCTTCCAACCCAGCATAATCGGCATCGCCGTTTGATCTAGTTGAACGCCAACCCATTCGATAGTGCCATCAACGTGAGTTTTTTGTAGGAACCAGCCGCCATCGCCTTTGTTTTCTTTAAACTTGTCAGAAACCTGTACTTTCTCAAGGTAGTTAAATGATACAAGCGGCGTTTGCTCATCGCCCAACGCTAGAAGCGCCATGGCACATTGATAAAAGTCACGCGGCCAAACAGCTTTGTAACCTGTGCTACCTTTTTCAGCTGAAACTGTATCGCCCCAAGGATTAGACAATGAGGCAATCAACGCACCAGCGTGGGTTTTATCTTCTTGGGCTTTTAATACCAATGCACTGGTATGCAATAATTTACCGTTATCTGTCGTAGTTTTGATCATCGACTCTAAGCCGTTTAAGCTCGCCAAATAATCTTGCCAACCGATGGCATCACCTTCACCGTTGTAGTGAGCTAATACTTCGCTATAACCACGTTTTAGTGAGTTTTTAGCCGCGTGATTACTTTCATCTTTGCTATGGCCAAAACCAACAGCCACATTGTACTCAACAGTAACGCTGTCTTCGCCGTTAAGTTTTACTGGTGTAAATTGAGCAGTTAAACCAACATTACCTGCTGTCTCACCTGTCGTCTGATACTGCCAATCCATGGTGCCGTCTTTTAGATCTGTCATACCGTCAGATTCGCCAATGAAACCAACCGATGTTTTAGCAAAATCGGTGTCACTTAAAACAGTTAGATAACTACCGTTATCTTCAGCAGATAAGCTGTCTTTAGTTGCCAGCGCCATATCGTTACTGCCGCTGTTATTAACATGCGGGTTCACCACTAAGTTTGCACTAATACCGTCTTCGTTAGCAGTAAAGAAGGTTTTAACAAATAACGTGTTATTACTAGGATCGGTAAACACATGCTTCTCGATGCTATATTTACCTTCTTTGTCTTTATTGACGATTTTGTATGCCAATGAAAGTGGGCGGCCAGCAGCGTCTTTATAAAGGTAATCAATCGTAGAAATCGTATCGTGCTGCTCGGTATCAACGAAACCATTACCTGTAATCACAAACTGCATATCTTTGATTTGCGCTTCGTGGATCAAACCAAACATGGTTTCAGTAATAATGCCTTGGGCGAGTGAGAACCAAACTTTTGATACCTTGCCAGTAACAGCTTCATCGCTGTAGCCTAAATCTTTATAAGCTTCATAAGAGCTACCAATACCTGTTTTACCAGAATAAGCCCATGTTGATGGTGCACCCGGTGCGCCTGGCGCACTAACCAGTGCAGCAGGCGTCGCCTCTGCAACTGGTGTTGACTCTTCCCCACAACCCGCTAAACCTAACGTACTTGCTAGCGCGATAGCCACTAATGATGGCTTAGTGTTAAAACGATTAAAATTCACGACAAACTCCTATTATTGTTCTGATTGTGTCGTTGAGGCGTTAGCGTCGCTAACAAATAACGTTGAAATTCCGGCGATAATCATCGAAACACCACCGAGCACTAATGCATAAATAGTTTGATCATCAAAGACGTAGCGCACTAACACACCTAAAATACTTGCAGCTAATAACTGTGGGATAACGATGAAGAAATTAAAGATCCCCATGTAAACACCCATCTTGTGGGCCGGCAGTGAATTGGATAATAGCGCGTAAGGCAATGAAAGGATTGATGCCCAAGCGAAGCCGACACCAACCATCGATACCAATAAATAGTCAGGATTAGTAATGAATACAAAAGAGATAAGGCCAGCAGCACCTAAAAACAGATTGATTAAGTGACTAACACGCAGTCCCATTTTGCTCACCATCACGGGAATAAAAATGGCCGCGAGCGCCGCAAACCCGTTATAAGAGGCGAACAACACACCTACCCAATCTGCACCGTCGTTGTATAACTTACTGGTAGTATCCGAGCTGCCAAAGTGATGTATGGTAATGGCCGAGGTGGTGTAAATCCACATCGCAAACAACGCAAACCACGAGAAAAACTGCGTGATTGCAAGCTGTTTCATGGTTTTAGGCATATGGAATAGATCATTTACAACCTGATAAAAGCCATTTTTAACCGCATTACGCTTGACCATCAAGGCACTAATTAGCTCAATAATGGCAAATGCTATCAAGCCGCCAGCCACTAAATAGAGTTCTTTGTCTAAGTCGTTGCTGTAAATAAAAGCCAGTAACGCTGCGCCAACTACACTCCATAATGCAAAACCACTTAAGTATTGATTAGCCGTGCGGTGGTTCTCAACATAAGCCGCTTTCGACGCATTTTCTGCTTGTTCAAACGCTGATAATTGCTCTGGCGAATACTCTTTGGTGCGATAAACAGTCCAGCCGACGGCTGCTAATAACACAACAGCACCTGCATAGAATGAGTAAGTGACCGAATCTGAAATCTGCCCTTGTGGTGCAACATTGGCGACATCAAACCAGTTGGTTAGCACCCACGGTAAAGCGGACGCAACAATGGCACCAATACCGATGAAGAAACTTTGAAATGCATATCCTTTTGCCCGTTGTTTTTCAGGCAACATGTCGCCAACAAAGGCGCGAAATGGTTCCATTGTGATATTGATAGATGCATCCATAATCCACAGCGTACCTGCTGCAATCCACAGCACAGGAGCATTTGGCATTACGACAATTGCAAGAGAAGTAGCAATAGCACCATACAAGAAATAAGGGCGACGACGGCCAAGGCTATTCCACGTATTATCACTTAAGTAGCCAATAATAGGCTGCACAATAAGACCCGTTAACGGCGCAGCAATCCACAGAATAGGAATGTCATCAATGTCGGCGCCCAATGTTTGAAAAATTCGGCTAACGTTAGCGTTTTGTAATGCAAAACCAAACTGAATGCCCAAGAATCCAAAACACATATTCCAAATCTGCCAAAAGCTAAGATTAGGCTTTTGCTGCGACATAAACACCCCAAATTATTAATACTTATAATAGCCATTGATAATATAGCGAGTGCCTGATGATGCCTAGGTATTTGCATACGTATTCATCACAAGTCTGCAACATTGGTTCATGCAATAAACTTAACAAACCATTGTTCTTTATTAAAATGCTAGACGCTACCCTAAAAAACCAACATAATAATAATAATCATTATCAATAACAGGAAGCGCTATGACTAAATACTTTATCGGCCTGATCTTAATTATGGGATCAAATATTGCCTTCGCAAAATGCAGTATTAATATCGAGGCCAGCGATGCAATGCAATTTAATCAGTCAAATATCACGATTGATTCCAGCTGTAAAAAACTCACTCTAACCTTAAAACATACGGGAAAATTGCCGGTCAATGCCATGGGACATAATTGGGTGATGACTAAATCTTCAGATATGACAGACATTGCTAACGCTGGTTTGGCAGCAGGTTTAAGTAACAACTATTTGCCTAATAACGATCAACGAGTCATTGCTTCGACAAAAATTATTGGTGGCGGACAATCAGACATCATTGAAATTGATGTAAGCAAACTTACTAAAGGCGGCGATTATGTATTTTTTTGCTCTTTCCCCGGCCATTGGGCAATCATGAAAGGCAAAGTGTCTGTTATCTAGATAATACGAGTATTAGGCAGTGGCCAATTTACTTAGCTATTCCCACTGCTTAATCAACTAATGATTGTTCGTTTCAACGTGCGCTTTAATATCAGCTAAATCAGCTTCTAACATCTTAATCATCGATTTGGTCATGAAAAAACCCATTACTTTTGACATTAAGTTCACAAACCATGACTCTGAGGTTCCTGAAAAATCCATTGTTAATTTAGTTGTATCACCTTCGGGAATAACAGTAAGTTTGGACACATAAATAGCACCGCAATTCTCAGCGCGAGTGGTGTATGATTTTCCATCGACGCAATCCGTGATCCACATAGTTTCAGTGGCTTCCTTACCAAACATCTTACGCGTTTCTTGCCATTTAAAGCCGACTAAACCATCTTCTGGTTGCTCCAAAATAGTCACGTTTAAGATGCCGCCAATCCAATTCTCACAATGCTCAAAGTCAGTAATTGCTCGCCAAACATTATCTGGTGAGCTGTTAATATTTGTAGAAACACAAAGTTGCATAGTCATTCAAACCGTTGATATAAGTCTTTATAACCTAACACGAAATGAAATAATTATTGTTCTATTTTCGTTATCAGTTTTCTCTTAATTTATAAATCAGGAATCCTGATTTACATCTTATTAATGTTATATAGCAGCTAGTTAGATACTTTTGTTGGTGAATTTCAACAAGGAAAATATTATGCGTTTATCAACACCTGTATTTATCGTTGCAAGCTTATTCGCAACAAGTGCATTTGCAATGCCGCCAACCGAAATCAACGAAACAAGTGACCGTAAGCAGATTGAGAATACTTTGAATGACTATATTCAAGGTACCTCATTTTCAAACCCTAAACAGATTGAGCGTGCATTTGAATCTCAAGCCAATCTTTACCTCACAAAAAAAGATCAACCGCACTGGATAGTGCCATCAAAAACCTACGTTAGCTGGTTTGAAAAACGTCCTGTAGGAACACCGGGCGGTCGTATTGGTGAAATCATTTCGATTGATATTGAAGGTGATGTCGCAGCAGCCAAAGTCGAAGTCATCATGCCAAAACGTAAAGCACGTTTTGCCGACCTAATGTTACTCAAAAAACTGGATGGTCAATGGAAAATCATTAGTAAAACGGCGTCGAGTAAAGCATCTAATCAACATGGTAAACGTATTTTGTTTATTGTTTCTAGCCACGATTTTCATGGCGACTCCAAGATGCGAGCAGGAACGAGTTTCTCTGAGTTAGTAAACGCTTATGAAGAATTTAAAAAAGCAGGCTATACCGTCGATTTCATGAGTCCTGACGGCGGTGCCATCTCGCTAGCCTATATTGATACCTCAAAGCCTATGCATAAGAAATATGTTTATGACGAGCAGTTTATGAATGCGCTAGAGTTCACAAAGTCTCCGTCTGAAATTACCCCTAAAAACTATCGTGCGGTGCATTATGTTGGTGGCAGTAATGCAATGTATGGCGTGCATGACAACGCTGAAATAGCTAAAGTAACCATGGAGATTTACGAAAAGCACAACGGTATAATCTCTTCTGTGTGTCATGGGACAGCAGGTATTGCAGACTTAAAAACACAAGATGGTAAATATTTGGTTTCAGGTAAAAAGATCAGCGGTTATCCAACGGCATTTGAGAATACCAAGGCAAAATACTATAAGAATTTTCCATTTGATATGACTAATCGTTTAAAGCAACATGGCGCAGATTTTAAAGTAGGTGCTCAAGGCAAGCCCTTTATGGTGAAAGATGGACGCGTTATTACTGGCCAAAACTATGCGTCTTCAGCAGTCGTCGCCAAAGAAATCATTGCAACATTAACTCACTTGGACAGCAATAAATAGTTAGCGATAGTACGTACATTTAGTTACATCATTCGTATAATTATTACTCAATAAATCAGAGGCAAGGTCGATAAGTATCTATCGTAAGATATCAAGGAATCGATCATGCCTATTGAACAACTTAGTCAACAATCAAAAACCAACTATTTAGCCCAACAAACTCGTGGGCAACAAGTTATTGAAATTAAAGCTGATGATCCAAGGCATTCAGAAAACCAATCACGCAGTGGCGCTCAGAAAATCGCTTTAGATATCGTAGACTTTACATCAAAGGCCACATCAACAAGTCAGCCAGTTGATGAAGCAGATACTTATCAACGCCCCCTTTCGCCCCAACTACAACAAAATAAAATACTACTTGAGGCGATATTCGACATCGAAGTCCAAGATGATAACAAAGCGCTTGCCGAAGCTATCAATCAACTATCGTTAGCAGGTTCAAATTCTTCACTTGCCAACATCACAAGTCAAAGACCGATTTCCTTCACTGACATTGAGACCCAAGGGTTTGTTTCCATTCAAGCGTTTGGCCAATCATTTGCGCAAGACTCAGACCTTGTGATTATGGATACCATTACCAATTCACAAACACTTAATTACTCAACGTCAGGCTTATATAAAATCAATGATCAGGTGTTTAACTCATCGTTCGAATTATCATTATCTGAAAAGCGTGTGTCTATGACTCAGTCTCAAATTCCTGCAATCACCCTAAAAGATCCATTGTTAGTCCAATTTGGTCCACGAGCTCTTGGACAACTCAATGAACAAAGCAGCGATATTGACATCAATTCTGACGGTGTAATCGACAGTTTACCGATGTTCGACGGTGATGTTGGCTATTTGGTGCATGATAAAAACAATAATGGCAAAGCCGATGACGGCAGTGAACTCTTTGGCCCGCAGTCGGGTAGCGGTTTTACCGATTTAAGCGCGCTAGACAGTAACGGTAACGGCTTTATCGATCGTGAAGACGACGAGTTCTCCGCCCTAAAACTATGGCAAATAGACAGCAATGGTAAAGAGAGCTGGCGCGCTTTAAGCGATACTAATATTGAAGCCATTAATCTAAATAGCACAGCAACGCCGTTTAATTTCTACGATAAAGATGATGAACTTCAAGCACAGCTAACCCAATCAAGTGTCGCACTAACCGATAAAGGTAAAGCCTATGGCGTCCATCAAGTAGATGTACGTATCTAGGATTATCTATGTTAAAAAATTTTTATTGTTTGAAGCCTTTATTTTTGGGAGCCGCTATTTTTATAAAACAGTACTCTAAATTTAGCGCCGCCAAGGTTTTCACTTTGCTCAATAGCTAACGAGCCTTGATGCCATTGCAAAATTCTAGTCACGATAGCCAGTCCCATGCCATAACCTTTCACAGATTGTTCACTGTCGTTACCACGGATAAAAGGCTTGATGATTTGTTGGCGATCATCTTCTGGAATACCAAGACCATCGTCACTCACCGATAACAACACACTTTCGTCGATTTGTGAGATGCTAATAATTACCTGTTTTTCGCCGTAGTTAAGTGCATTTTGCAGTAAATTATTCACCAAGATCATCAAATAAGCGGGATCGCCGAACACATGAATATCATCATCATCATCAAATTCAATGTGCTTATCATCGACGGTTTTAGTCTTAATACAGCTAGCAACGATTGATGTCAGCGATACACTGCGTTTTTCAAGATTAATCATGGCTTGGTCAAGGCGTGCATAATTAAGTAGCGTTTCCACCAGCTCAACCATTTCATCAACATTGTCACTAATACGCTGTTCAAAACGTTGTCGCAGTTTAGGATCGTCTTCTTCAGCCAATGTATCTAACCCAAAACGAATTCTCGCCAGCGGCGTGCGTAAGTCGTGAGATACAGCATTACTTAGTAGCTTTACATCACTTACTAAACTCTCAATGCGCTGCGCCATATGATTAAATTCAGTCTCTAAATCACGGATATAGGTCACTGAACTTACATTAACCCGTTGCGTCAAATCTCCTTCACCAAAAGCTTTGGCGACTAACCGCAGTTTTAATAAGCGACGTAAAAGCGGATAAAGCCACGCTAGCATTAACATCATCATCAACAGATAAAACACGCTAGTTATAACCAATCGCAATGATGAATCAATGGGTTTAGTCATTAGCGGCGGTGCGTCTATCACTAACAATTGTTGGTGGTTATTGAGTAAAAAATAAAGTGATAATCCGGCATCGGTTTCTAACATCACCGATTGGCCAGCAATTAGATCTGTCATAAGTGGTTGCGGCAGCGGAAACTTATCGACAGCAATCAACTTCATTTGGTGTGAATCAGCCGTTGGCCATTGCGCAACAAAGTCGTTAGGTTGAGGTAGTTTGTCTAATGTTTGCGCCATATGACTACCCAGTGACTCTAATTCACTCACGGCGTCGTTTGAGGTACGAGTTGACGCAGGCGCCTGAAGGTACTGAGCGACGACATTATCGAACATCCACCCCAAACCGATAGTGGCAATGAGTACAACAGCAATGAGTGAGAATATTAGACGGCGCATAATTACCAGCTATCCTTAGCCAGCAAATAACCTTTACCCCAAATCGTTTTAATGCGAAAAGGGTTAGCAGAATCATCACCAAGTTTTTTACGCAACCGTGAAATTCGCAAATCTATTGAACGATCAAAACCATCGTAATCAAATCCCCGTAAGTCAGTTACTAATGATTCACGTGACACAACTTCGCCAGCCTGTTTGGCCAGCAACCACAGCACATCAAACTCATTAGATGATAGCTTCACCAGCTCATCATTTAGCATCACACTGCGACTTTCACTATTTACAGTTAAGCCACTTAAGATTACTTCATGACCTGGTGCTTCAATCACGTCATCCGATTGATTCGGCACACTACGGCGCAATGCCAACCGAATACGTGCCAATAAAGCACGGGCGCGAATAGGTTTGGTCATGTAGTCATCGGCGCCCATTTCCAAACCTAACACTTCGTCAATTTCTTCATCACGCGCTGTGATCATGATAATTGGATTAGTAAAATCAGGACGTACAGTTTTACACACATCCAGTCCGTCCATGCCGGGTAACATGCCATCCAATAAGACTAAATCCGGTTGCAATGATCTAATAAACTCCACGGCGTCGTCGCCACGATGGCAGGTAGTGACTTTAAACTCACGTGCAATTAAATAGTCTTCGACCCACTCGGCTAAAGCGATATCATCTTCAACAAGTAATATGTGTGGTGCGTCCATTGTTATTTTTCGATTCCTTAAAAAAGGCGCCACGATGTACGTGGCTTACCTTTTTTCTTGTAAACCCAAGCTAGCTTTAAAAAGCCTGTTGCCAATGCTGCTTCGCTATTAAATTGGCGAATACTAAAGGTAACATTTTTGCTGGTTTTAATGTCAATTTCGGTTTGGCCATCGTGTTGATTTTTCCAACACTGAATTGGCTGCTTCTGCATGGTTGAATGTAAACAGTAATGTCCAGCATCATGCATATTCCACGATATTTCGACAGTGATATAACACGGATTACCTTGTTTCATTGCGACACATTGCGCTGGTTGCACGTTAATTGCTGGCTCAGGCGTTGCCGGAGCAGCGTAAACTGAATTTGCAAACATATAACTGGTAAGTAGCAGTGTAAATAGAGCTTTCATGCTACCCCCTAAAATACGTACGTTAATAAGATGCCAGCGCGAGTGCCATCTTCTACGTTGTCATTACGAGCTGCTTTTGTACGCTCAGATAACGTATTAAAACGCACGAAACTACCAAATACCCAGTCAGTACTCAATGGGTATTCTAAGCCAACTTCTGCTGAATAACTCATGCCAGAAAAATCTTCGTCGCCGGTTAACTTATGGGAATAACTGTCAATGACGTCTTTAGAGCGATAATGTGCACCCACTGCGGTGTATATACTTACGTTGCGAACTTGCCATTCCATATTGTAGGAAATAGAGGCTTCAACACCGTCTTCGTCACCATTATCTGGGCTATAAGGTGAGAACATCACTTGCAATTGACTATCTTCAAAGTAACCCGTTGCTCGAATACCACCACGTTTACTGCGATGAAGATTTTCAATCCCTTCCAATCCTTCAATGTGACGTACCGAGGTTTCATAAAATAAATCCATCGTCCATATATCATCATTAAAGAAGTTAAATCCCCAAGCCGAAGGTGCATAAAGCCCATGGATTCGACGTGAGCTCAGTCCTGGTGATTCAATAAAAAAACCACCTAATTGCGCACGAACACTGATATCAGTTTCAAATTCGGCATCACCATCATCGTGATTCAGGAAACGAAAATCATCGCCAAAACTGCTAATTGCACTTAAGCCTAAGTAAAAGCCGTCGCGCACATTGTTGTCACCATCATCTTCTTCATCGTCATTACCAAAGCTGATATTTACATCAAAATTATGATCGTGTTCGTCATGGTTATGAGTGTGCTTGTGTTCTTTTTCATGTTCGACAGTAGGCTTTTGTTTTTTTTCAGTATCGTTGTCATTAGCCAATGCAGTAGCCGTTGGTACAGCCATCGCCAAAGCAACCATTGTTGAGAGCAGTAGTCGTTTCATTGTTTTTCCTTGATTCTTATTTTGAACTTTCATCCTAACGACAATGCCTAAGAATTTGCGTATCAGTATTTTTGTAAATGTATCAGTTTGTATCAAGTGTGACCCTAGCTCACGACGTCCATGACTCTTGAAGTAATGCCATCATGTCTTCCGTTGAAACACGCGCTAAATCATCACTTCCTTCTAACAAACTATTAGCTAAATCACGTTTGTGTTGGTGCAGTTCAAGAATCTTATCTTCAATGGTATTTTTAGCAATAAATCGGTATATCGTGACAGGTCTTGTTTGCCCCATGCGATGCGCGCGATCGCTGGCTTGATCTTCTACCGCAGGGTTCCACCATGGATCCATATGAACTACGTAATCTGCCGCCGTTAAATTAAGTCCTGAGCCACCCGCTTTTAAACTAATTAAAAACACATCGCCGTGCCCTGCTTGAAAATCATTAACCGCTTGTTGTCGCGCTTTATTGGGTGTCGCACCGTCAAGATATTGAAAGCTAATACCATTAGCGATTAAACGCGCTTTCAGCAATTGCAAATGTCCAACGAACTGACTAAATACCAAGCATTTATGATTGTTTTCCTTTAACTCAACGACTAATTTATCAAACGCCTTTAATTTTGAGCTTTCGATAGTGGTTTGCGGCATCACTAAACTAGGATGACAGCACGCACGGCGTAGCTTCATAATTTCTGCCAACATTTTTATATGTTGCTGTCCCGGTTCAACGTCTTCTTGCGTTAAGTTTTCTATCGCTTGACGTCTTAGCGCTTCATAGAATGTCACCTCTTGCTCAGAAAGCTCGATGGGAACATTGATTTCAGTACGTGCAGGCAACTCCTGTAGCACTTGTTGTTTTAAGCGACGTAACATAAAGGGAGCAATAATTTGTCGCAATCCGAAACTAGCCCGGCGTTTAGCAGCTGCTTCACTGTCTTTATTACTTTCTATAAGCTGTGCAAATCGTTTGTGAAATTGCTTTTGACTACCGAGTAATCCAGGATTGATGAATCTAAAAATGCTCCACAGTTCAGTAAGATTGTTTTCAATCGGCGTACCTGTTGTCACCATTTTAAAAGCGCCGTTTAGCGCTAACGCTGCTTGTGTTCGCTTAGCCATTGGGTTTTTAAGGGCTTGCGCTTCATCAGCGAC